>NZ_MRBY01000016.1 GCF_001904615.1 [Limnothrix rosea] IAM M-220 | reverse complement strand
GCTCTCCCATTCACCGCGTCGTACTTCCGAGCATGCTTAAGCAAAACTCACGTTGAATAGGCGATTCTATCCAGAGGATGTCAAAAATTTTCCATATCTTCCTGAATTGGGGGGACTTTTTTGGGTGTTTGATCACCGAAAGGGCGGGCGAGTGGTTCTCCGATAAAGACTCCTTGACCCGGCCACAACACACTTTGCCAATAGCTTTCGAGGAGAGTGCGTCCATCGAGATAGGCTTCCATCACCAGACTGGGATCAGAAAATTTTGCCGGAAAATTACAGGGTTCAACGACCGTACCGTAGCTTCCTGTCGCGCCAGCTTCTAACCAGCGTAGACTACTCATTTGTCCTGAGTTTTCATTGGTTAATTGTCCGCCAAAGGAGGTTAAATGATCGGCGATCGCCCCCGGTAAAAACGTCAAAGTATTGAGATCTTTTACCTTTGTTTTTCCCGTAAAGTAAAACATCACATCGTCTCGGTCGGCAATGCCATCCTGTTGCAACATATTGATCTGAAAGCGTGCACCCAGCAACTGTTGCGTAAAGGTAAATTTGGGGGCGCGGGCGTTGCGGGCTTTGTCGCTAGTACTCAATAGATAAGCTGCTTTTTCTGGATATGTGCCGTCAGCCATTACGCCACGGTCAATGAGGGCTTTTGCTTCAATAAAATTTTTTGCCGCGATCATCATCGTCGGACGCACCTGATAGTCACCATAGGGGCGAGTACTATCACGATTAAAAAATGGATTGGGTGCCGTTGCCTCACAACCGCTAGCGCAATATTTTTCGTCAAAACCGAAGGCGATCGCACTGGTAATAGACATGCAATCCACTCGATAGGGAGCCGCCCAAGTTAGGGCATAGCCTTGAATTTGCCCAGAGCTTTGGCGGTAAATCTGCCGCCGTAATCCAGAAAATGTTTCCCGGGATAATTTTTCTTGGTTCGTTTCAAATTCCACATAGATCATATTTTCCACTGGAATTTGCCGCTGAGTTTGGTAATATCGGCCAATTTGCACACTTAATGGGTCAGCCCGATTCACCACTACACCAAGGTTTTGGGCTGTAAAACGATAGTCATAACTATCAATTTCCTCCACCACAAACCATTGATAACTCAGCAAGACGGCCAAAATCAGTCCAATTAAGCTAAATCCCAAAAAATCTAGACGTAGATACTTCACTGTGCCCCAATATTTCTACTGTCAGGGCGGCGATCGCCCACCTGCTCCAACATAAAAGAACATTCAGCTATCTTGCACCAAAATCGGCAATTTCTTGATTCGTTGAGTCAGATAAAAAGGCGATCGCTCCCTATGACCCGAAAATAATCTCAGGCGATCGCCCAATACCCTAAAAAAAATCGATTTATGCCAATAGATATTCAGTATCAAAAAGGCAACTTTAGATAATCCTGCAAACTACTGCACCCCAAATCCCGCAGCACCGCATAACAATGCTTACAACAAGGACGCTGCAATCCTTCCTCTAATTGAATTTCCCAATCCTTACAGCTACACCGTAAACGCTCCGGCTCAATCACGACCGAGTAAACCTTTTCATAGGCAGCACTCTTGCAAGCATACAAAGTAGGCGTGATCCGACTCAGCAAAATTTCGCGACTCTGACGCTGGCGAAAATCCACAAAATCCCGCTGAAAATTTAACGGATCAATCGTATTAATTTTGCCATTTTTAAAATGTACCAACACCGCCCCATTCCGCCACAGAGACACCCGCTTAACACGCTTACTTGTAATCCGCTCCGCCGCACGCACAGAAAAAAAATAGCTATTACTCATCGGTATTTCACTTCCCGAAATATCAGCAGACAACACTAAAACAGCTTTAGCGCCACCTTTATTATAGTAAATATGAACTACTTTTGTGGCGAGAAAAGAAAAAAGTAGTAAAAACGAACTTATATAGTACAATTATACTGTTCAGATTTTCAGGTGTCACAGTTGACCATGTCTTGCAGCACTCTTGATCCGCTTCAGTACCCTCTCGATCTCAATCAGTCTTTAATTCCCCGTCCGTCTGAAACATTTTTTTTCACTGTAGCCGGAGATTCTGGCCAGTTTTTAGGGCTAGACGAAGGGGATTTACTGATCGTTGACCGCACTGTTGCCATTGGGCCAAATCAGATGGCGATCGCCATTTACGATGGACAGTTTTCATTAGTGCAGCTCATTGAAGAACACAAAGATCTCAGTGTTCGTCTCAGTGCCACATCAGTAAAGCTTTTAGAAGATATTGACTTGGATATTTGGGGAATCGTCACAGGTTTAGTACGCCATTTTTAAAATACCGTTTTAGAATGCCGTCATTACGTCACTAAATTCCTTCCCAAACATTCAAATAGATTTGCCACGGTGGGGCGATCGCCAATTCATCTCTAGTCTCTAGGGACGGCGATCGTCTTTTTTTCTCTGCTCCGACATCACAGAAATAGCGCAACAAAAATAGTCCCCTCGGCACTACGGAGGAGACTAAAAATCAATTTTGCATTTTAGAGCAGTCTTTACTTAATGTTTTTAACCATTGACATCTTCTGTAGGATCCTCTTGCTTACGCTTTGCCGCCATGCCAAAGACACCCGTCAGAACAGGCAAAAGAGCCGCAGGGGTCGGGACAGGTGTGGTATCTGGGTTGGTATAGGTTTCATTTCGGTAATAGAAACTAAGGTGAGATAAACCAGGACCCCCTTTTCCGTTACCTTTCACAATACCTTGGGTATTAAAAGTTCCACTTGTGGTTTCACCATCCCAAAGATAAGCACTGAAGCTTGGGCCACCTTTCACAGAGAAAAATAGATCACTGATAGTAGACAAATCGAAAGTCTCTTTAAATGCCCAAGAATAGCCGCCATCCTCTAACTCAGAAACTGTGACAATATTATTGGTGCCGGAAGAACCATCAATCTTTGTCAATTCTTTCCAGCCGGTGAGGTTAAATAACTCTGTACTCTCATTAATTTGGTTGGAGTCATTACCGTAAAAAACACCTTCACAAACCAAAGCCCCAGCATCAATGAGCGTTCCAGCAAAACTACCATCGTCGCACTTAGTGTCTGTATCAAAAAATTGGATTCCGGTAGCGGTGTCGTTGGAAGTGTGCTCGGTCTTCTGTTCTTTAGGCTTGCCTACACCGTCAGGTTTCCCTTTAGCTGAAGCTTCGAGATTAGGCGCAAGTACTATCCCAAAGGCGGCGATCGCCAACGTTGATAGCAGCCACGAACGATTAAATTTACCCTTTATTATCTTTGCCATTTCTATGATTTCAGTGTGATCTTAAATCCGTATTCAGTGTGGTTAGATGAATCCCGAGCTAGCAACTTTACTCAATACAGATTGCATTTAAGTAAAAAAAATGGGTCTAGTTGCTAATTGATTTGCTCCGATTGTAGCCCATGAAATAGTGGACATCTTCAGTGATTACACACAGAAAATAGCGAATTCCAGCATCTTATTTGTATCTTTATAAAAAAGACGATACAAGCTCACTTGAACTTTATCCATGCTTCATAAAACCGACAAAATGCTGAATATTTTAGTTTTGTCAGATCTACCCCAAAAAAACTTTTAATTTTAGGAAATATCCACTGAAATACTTATTTTGAAAATAGAGAAGAACACTACCTCTACAAAAAAACCGAAGCAGAAACCACTTCGGTAGTCATTAATTTAATTCAACCAAGACAAGCGAGACTTTTCTTGCTTTTTATCATCTTCTAATTGCACTTAACTTAGCCTTTGACACAAAGAACCTGCTTAAGAGTAGCCACAATTTCCACCAGATCATCCTGTTGCCGCATCACCTGCTCGATGGGCTTATATGCACCGGGAATCTCGTCAATCACGCCACGATCCTTGCGACATTCCACACCCTTTGTCTGTTCAACCAGATCATCAACAGTAAACTGCTTTTTGGCCTTAGTGCGGGACATCAGACGACCAGCACCGTGAGAACAAGAGCAGTAGCTCATGAGATTGCCTTTACCTTTGACAATAAACGACTTAGCACCCATAGAACCGGGAATAATCCCGTAATCATTTTGGCGAGCACGGACTGCGCCTTTGCGGGTGACATAGACATCTTCCTCAAAGTGGTTTTCTTTCTCAGCGTAATTGTGGTGACAGTTGACGAATAAAACAGGTTTTGTTGGTTTACCGCCAGCGAGGTGTTTTTCGACGATTTTTTTAAAGCGATCCATCATTACGTCGCGATTAAAACGAGCGTAATTTTGAGACCACTGTAGATCGCGCCAATAGGCATCAAATTCTGGTGTCCCTTTGACGAAATAAGCCAAGTCAGGATCTGGTAGTTTCGTTTCAGACAGGCGAGCAAGTTCTTTTGCTGTACCGATGTGGCACTGGGCTAGCTTGTTACCGATGTGACGGGAGCCGGAATGTAGCATCAACCAAACGTTTTCATTTTCGTCTAAACAAACTTCGATGAAATGGTTACCGCCACCAAGGGAACCCATTTGTTTAAGGGCTTTACCTTCAAGATTTTTAACGCCTTTATGGAGATCTTTAAAGCTATGCCAACCTTGCCAGTTGGTGACGGTTTTATCGACATCTTTGTTTTGATTAAATCCTACGGGAATCGCTGCCTCAATATCAGTACGAATTTTTTTAAGCTTGCCTTCTAGTTGTTCGGCTTTGAAGGGCAGTTGCATAGCGGCCATACCGCAACCAATATCCACACCAACAGCGGCGGGGATAACGGCATCTTTTGTGGCAATGACAGAACCCACTAAGGCTCCTTTACCAAGGTGAACGTCTGGCATCAGGGAAACGTGCTTGAAGACGAATGGTAGAGATGCCACGTTTTTTGCCATTTTCAATTCGGCAGAGGCGAGGTCATGGCCTGCCCAGGAGTAAACGGGCTTATCGGTTTTTGCGGGAATGGGTTGATATGTCATCGTCTTCTAGGCTTTCGTGCTACAAAAATACTACATTTGATTTTTAAGGATGTCAATAAAAAAGTTAGTTAATTAATTAATTAAGATGATTGCTTTTTTCGTGGGGACTGCGGGGACTGCATGGTAAGGGGCGATCGCCGCGATGTATAGAGCCGTAGCCCCATTAACCTGTCATCAAAGATCTGCCAGATTTAGCTTGACGACCCTAGGGCAATCAGTAACGATGATGGAGACTAAATACCAGAAATAATTACGAATCTGAGCATCGCATCTATATTGGTCACTAGCGAAACTCATACCTCCTTATGCTGAACAAAAACACCTTTTTTCTAGCTTTGCTAGTCTTTATCCCCATCTCAATTGCTGGGGAATATTTGGGATGGAATCCCGTTACTGTTTTCTGCACCGCAGCCCTAGCGATCATTCCCCTTGCTGCCTTTATGGGCGAAGCAACCGAAGAAATTGCCGTTGTCGTTGGCCCCAACCTCGGCGGATTACTCAATGCAACCTTTGGTAACGCAACTGAATTAATCCTGGCATTTATTGCCCTCAAGTCCGGTCTTGTAGAAGTTGTTAAAGCAACCATTACCGGCTCAATTATGAGTAACCTACTCCTTGTCATGGGTTTGGCTATGTTATTAGGCGGCCTAAAATTTAAAGAGCAAGACTTCCAGCCCACCGCCGCGCGCCTTAATGCATCGTCCATGAACCTTGCCGTTATCGCAATTTTGATTCCAACAGCAGTAGAATATACCTCCACCGGTATTGGCGAAGCGACCTTACAAAATCTTTCTGTAGCAGTGGCGATCGTCCTCATCGGCGTTTATGGTTTGACATTACTTTTTTCCATGAAAACCCACTCATACCTCTACGATGTTGGTGTGGCTGAAGTTGAAGAAGAAGGTGACACGGCAGAAGAAACAAAAGAAAAAGTCAACCTTTGGTTTTGGGTTGGTATCTTACTCGTTGTAACCCTTGCCGTAGCAGTGGAATCAGAACTACTAGTTGGAACCCTCGAAGAAGCCACTTCCAGTCTGGGCTTGAGTTCCCTCTTTACCGGTGTAATTTTATTGCCCATTATTGGTAACGCAGCTGAACATGCAACAGCGGTTACTGTGGCGCTAAAAAACAAAATGGATTTATCTGTATCTGTAGCAGTTGGTTCTAGTTTGCAAATTGCGTTATTTGTCGCACCCGTCCTCGTGATTGCAGGCTGGGTTATGGGTCAGCCGATGGATCTGAATTTCAATCCCTTTGAACTTGTGGCAGTCGCTGTCGCTGTTTTAATTGCCAACTCTATTAGCTCGGATGGCAACTCGAACTGGCTTGAGGGCAGTTTATTACTCGCAACCTATGCAGTGCTGAGCTTAGCTTTTTTCTTCCACCCGGAAGTGGCAGGCTTAGCTTAACTTTATTGGTTTAATTTTCACGCACAAATACTTCGGCTTGATTTCATTTCAGGCTTTACAATCCTTTTGCTTATGGTGAGCAAGGGGATTTTTTTTATAGGTATTTCGAGTAAGGCTTAAGGATGCTTTTTTATAGTCTTAGTGGACAAGATTGGTAAGGGTTGAACAGTCTAAACCCTTACAGGATAAGGCTTTAAAGTCTATCATCTGTCTTAACTTTGATGGCTTTAATGATATAAAATGACGATATTGTGTGAGAAAATTGCCAATAAAAGAAGGTGGATACATCACTGTACTCACCTCCGGCCTGAATATAAAAAGTTTTAAACAGATTATTTTTTAAGAAGCAGTTTTGTTGGTCTGGATATAGAGGATCAACAAGAAAACTGTCGGCACAAGAACAAATAGAATCGTTGCAATAAAGCCAAGATCATTTACTTGCATTGAAAAATCGCCTCTCTCGGAGCTAAATCAAGTTACATCAAGAATATCATTTATGGCTCATTTGGGTTGTCTAAATCGGCGACTAGGCCAAATAACCAGCCATTCGATAGAGTACTGTCCCTTAATGAGTTTTTGGGTGGAGTCTATTTCTTTTTGCGCTTGGGTTTTGTTTTGACGACGACTTTGCCATTCACAACTGTCTGGCAGGCAAGGCGGTAATTGTCGGGGCGTTTTTTGAGGCGACGTTCTTCGAAGGCGCTCTTTGGTGATAGGTTTTCCATTCCCTCGATGACTTCGACCATACAGGTAGCACATTGACCAACGCCACCGCAGTTCATTAGCTTTGCACCGAAGGTGTACAAATCTACGCCATTTTGTAGTGCCTTTTCCCTAAGGTTGGAGCCGTTGGATGCGATGACAATTTTGTTTTCTTCGTTTTCCTGTACAAAGGTGATGTCTGACATGAATTCTCCCATTAGAACGCTGGTCGCAATTTTATTTTAACAAAGTAAAGTTTTTATAAGAAATTTTGCAAGCTCTGTTCTAAGTTTAGGGGGGAATGGCCAGTTTTCTCTGAACAAAGCGGGTATGATTGTTTTCCAGAGTGGATTGTCAACCTTTTTTGCTGCAATTTTCATGGAAGAACTGTTATACATCGAAGTCCCTACGCCCCAAATTGAGAAGGTTTGTGAATGGCTACAGAATGCATGGCAGCCAACTGATGGTGACAAAGTGATGACGCCTGATGGTGTTGTGTTGGATATTGGGGGTAAGCGGTTATCGATTTTTACTTGGTCGGTACAGCGAACGACTTATCTCAAGGTTTTTGCTTGGGGCGATCGCCCGTCTGGTGTAAAAAATCTTTGTCGGCAGTTAGAGCAAGATATTCGCGTCGTCTTTCCAAATCGTTATCCTGCGCCACCGGAGCTGATCGAGGATCAATCAATTTTCGAGGTGTTGCAAGCTGATTATCCCAAGACTGTTGAATATTTCCAGAAATTTCCCCAGGGAGAATTTGACCTCCAGCGTGCCTATTGGTGGGAAAAGCGGTGGCGTGAAACGGTAAAAAATCCGCAGGAACCGAAGCGGGTCATTTTTGAGCAGGCTAGTGAACCGGATGATCGTTTGCCAAGTTTTGATCTGGTTTATGTTGGTGGGGCGCTAGGGGTGATCCATGCAGCTGTGATGGCACGGCTGGGCTATAAGGTTTTATTGATTGAGCGGTTGCCTTTTGGGCGGATGAATCGGGAGTGGAATATTTCCCGTAGTGAGCTGCAAAGTCTGATTAATCTCGGTTTATTTGATGAAGCTGAAATTGAAGAGCTGATTGCCCGGGAATATAAAAATGGCTTTAGTAAGTTTTTTGATGGTAATAATCCTCCAAGTCTCAAGGCAAATATTCTTTACACTCCCACGGTTCTTAATGTGGCGATCGCCTCGGAATTGCTCCTAGAAAAATGCGGCGAAAAACTATTAGCAGCGGGCGGTGAAATTTGGGATGAAACAGAATTTGTGCGTGCTGATATTGGCGCGAAACAAGCTAAAGTTTTCACGAAAAATATCAAGTCTGGCGCAGAAAAAATTGCCCAATCTCGTCTTGTAATGGATGCGATGGGCACAGCGTCACCAATTGCAGCACAGCTGAATAAAGGTCGCCCTTTTGATAGCATTTGTCCGACAGTGGGCGGAGTCATTAAAGGTTTTGATAAAGAGGTATGGGACGCGGATTATGGCGATGTGCTCAATTCCCATGGCGATATTTCCCGGGGCAGACAGCTGATTTGGGAACTGTTTCCTGGTAAGGACGATGAGTTCACTATCTATTTATTTCACTACCATGAAGCACATCCTGATAATCCTGGTTCTCTCTTGGAAATGTACGAGGATTTCTTTAATATTTTGCCGGAGTACCGTCGTTGCGACATGGATGAGCTGACCTTTGAAAAGGCGACTTTTGGCTATATTCCCGGTTATTTTAATGTCGGATCCGGCGATCGCACGGTGGCTTTTGATCGGCTGTTGGCGATCGGTGATGCCGCTTCTTTGCAATCTCCCCTCGTCTTTACAGGTTTTGGTTCACTAGTGCGTAATCTCGACCGCCTGACCACACTTCTAGACATTGCCCTAAAACAAGACCTACTCGACACCAAAAACCTCAATAAAATTCGAGCCTACCAAAGCAATATCGCCGTCACTTGGCTATTTTCGAAGGGGATGATGGTGCCGACCCATAGCAATTTGCCGCCCCAACGCGTTAATGCGATGCTCAATACCTTCTTTGGGCTATTGGCCGATTCCCCCCCAGAAATTGCCGAGACCTTTATTAAAGACCGCACCAGTTGGCTCGTGTTTAATAAATTGGCGATCGTCGCGGCGCGTCAAAACCCATTACTGCTCACATGGATTTGGGAAATGGCCGGTGCAAAAGACTTTATTCGTTGGGTTGGCGCTTATCTCGCGTTCACTTTTGATGCGATTTTGAGCTTTTTAATTATGGGTTGGTTACCGCAATTTCTCGATAATTCCCAAGATTGGCTAGAGAAAAAATACCCTAGTCTTTGGTTAACATTGTTGAGTCTGAGATACCGCCTGCAAACAGGTACGTAAATAACATGGATAACTATAACTTGGGTTTCATTGATGACGATATGATCTTTGAACATGTCAAAAAGACAGTCCAAAAATATAGATTTTCTATAAGCCTCAAAGAATTCAACAAAAATTTAATTGATCCAATTAAGTTGACTTTCGATGCCGAAATTTACGGAAAAAGTATCGAAGATATTATCTTGACGGAATGTATGAGGCAGATTGATAAATCCAACTCAAACCATATTGGCTATTTTCATCAGAATTTATTTCAGCATATTTCTCCAGATTGGGAAGTTCCTAAGCAAGGCTTCGATGTTGTTAACAAAAAGAAATGTATATTTGCGGAGATTAAAAATAAGCATAATACAATGAATTCATCTTCATCTCAAAAAACATATATGAGAATGCAAGCTCAACTCCTTAAAAATAATCAATCACTGTGTTTTTTAGTAGAAGTTATTGCTAAAAATAGCCAAAATGTTCCTTGGATTATCTCTTTGGATGGACAGCAGACCCAACATCCTAATATTTGCCGTGTATCGATAGATCAGTTTTATACAATAGTGACAGGGGACGCAATGGCATATCAGAAGCTCTGTGCTAATTTGCCACGTATTATTCACGACGCTGTAGTAAGTCTTGATATTCTCAATGCCATTACAAACACTGTTTTAGAAGAGTTATCTGATATTTCCGATGATTTTTTGACTAGCTTATATATGATGGCATTTGAGAAATATCAAGGTTTCGACAGCTTCCATATTAAGCCCGAATAAAACTTTGATTTCATTGAAAACTTGTTCTTCTAAATTTGTGAATAAAACGTTCCATAATCCAGTCTATGAATATTATTCAGCAGCACAAGTAGCTGATATTTTAGGGATTTCAAAATGCACTTTGAGCAAATGGCATCGTAGTGGAAAACTGATCCCAGATCAGTATGAAAGCCAACGTAAAGGAATGCCTCAGTATCATATTGAACATTTAAAATATTTTGATGTTTTTCAGCAGCTTTTAAGTAGTCAATGGAACCAAGAATTAGCAATTAAACCCTGTCGGGCATATCAATCAGTAGAGCTTTTTGCTGGTGCTGGAGGATTAGCAATTGGTTTGGAGAAAGCTGGATTTAATGGAATACTTTTTAATGAAATTGATAAAAATGCTTGTAAAACTCTCAGACATAATCGACCAAGCTGGAATGTTATTGAGGATGATATTTCTCAAGTTGATTTCTTCGATTATAAAAACAAAGTTGATATCCTTTCTGGAGGTTTTCCTTGTCAAGCGTTTTCCTATGCAGGTAAGAAATTAGGATTTGAAGATACCAGAGGAACCTTGTTTTTTGAGTTTGCACGAGCTGTGCGTGAAATAAATCCTAAAATTTTTCTTGCTGAAAACGTTGCTGGTCTTCTCAAGCATGATGATGGTAAGACTTTATCTACAATTAAAAATGTTATTCAAGAGTTAGGTTACGAACTTATAGAACCACGTGTATTGAAAGCTATTTTCTACAAAGTACCGCAAAAGCGAGAAAGGTTATTCCTCATTGCTATACGTAAAGATTTAGGCTCTGTTACCCAGTTTAAATGGCCAGATCCTTACTACAAATTAATGACTGTGAGGGATGCACTAAAGGGTGGCTCTCTCTACTCTAGTGAAGTTTCTGAGTCCGTAGGACAAACTTATTCTCAACGTAAAGCAGAAATTTTGTCCCATGTTCCAGAAGGTGGTTATTGGCGAGATTTACCGGATCATTTACAGCGTGAGTATATGAAAAAAAGCTATTTTTTAGGTGGTGGTAAAACAGGTATAGCAAGAAGATTGGCGTGGGATGAACCAAGTTTGACCTTGACTTGTGCACCAGCTCAAAAGCAAACGGAAAGGTGTCATCCACAAGAAACTCGACCGCTTACCGTTCGTGAATATGCAAGAATCCAAACTTTTCCTGATGAGTGGAAATTTATTGGTTCAATCTCTTCTCAGTATCGACAAATCGGGAATGCGGTGCCTGTTAATTTAGCTTATGCTGTTGGGCGATCACTTGTCAGATTATTGAATGAAATTGAACATCCAGTTAGTATGCAGACATTGTCGGAACAGAAAAATTCTGCGAAAACAAAAACACCTACATGTAAACAATTAGAGCTAACTTTCTAAAACTCTACTTAGGGTGATCAGTCTTCATCATTAGAGAGTTGCAGCTTGGATGCCATGACATGAAATTTGGGTAACCCACAAATCTAGATCAGGGCTATTAAGCTCGGTGGAGACAGATGTTTTGAGTTGATTGGCCTGTTCAACGGACTCGCAAATGGCAAAGACGCTTGGCCCAGAACCGGACATCATTGTGCCGATCGCCCCATGTTTAGCGAAGCAATCTCTTAAGGTTTGAACTTGAGGAAATGCGGGTAAAACAACTTTTTCTAAATCGTTGTGGAGTTCGGCGGCGATCGCCTGGATATTTTTAGTTTGAATTGCTTGAATTAGGCCACCGGAATGGATTTGTGTCATCCGATCTTGCCAGCTTTCGTCATCACGGAGATAGCCATCCTCAAATTGGGCACGGTAGGTCTGATAGGCCCAAGGAGTTGAAACGGCGATATTGCTATATTTGGCGAGGACAATGGGAATGCCATCGAGATCCGGTAATGGGTCAAGGATTTCACCGCGTCCTGTGGCGATCGCCGTGCCACCGCCAATACAAAATGGCACATCGGAACCCAGCTCCGCCGCCAAGATACGCAAGTCCGGTTGAGTAAGACCCAGCTGCCAGAGTAGATTTAAGCCCACCAAAACTGCTGCGCCATTACCCGACCCGCCAGCCAAGCCTGCGGCCACTGGAATATTTTTCTCAATCGTAATATCAACGCCGCCAAATTCTTCATAGGCATGGGGAAAACGCGCCATCATTAACTGCGCTGCGCGGTAGGCAATGTTGCGTTCGTCTAGGGGTACTAGGGGCTGTTTGCAATAGAGGTTGATGCCCTTGCCACGGTGGGAACTGACTTCAATGCGATCGCTCAAGGCAATTGTTTGCATCACCATCACTAGCTCATGGAAACCATCAGGGCGATCGCCCAAAATTTCGAGGTAGAGATTAATCTTCGCAGGAGCAGTCAAAAGGTAGCCGGACATCACACATCACCAAGCAGTAAACCGCCCACCATTATCCGTTTTTGCCCCTCATTTGGGAACGCTTCTCAGCAATTATTCTTCGTCAAGAAAAAAGCACCCCGCAGGATGCTTTAAAAACTCAATCTTATTTTTGGAGTCAAGAGGGGATTACATCATTCCCATGCCGGGCATTCCCATGCCGCCCATACCGGGCATGCCGCCGCCCATGCCGCCCATGCCACCCATGTCGGGTGCAGCAGCTTCAGGTTCAGGCTTTTCGACAACAAGCGCTTCAGTTGTAATCACCATTCCGGCAATAGAACCAGCATTCTGGAGTACAGAACGAACAACCTTAGCAGGGTCAATAATACCCGCCGCAATCATATCGACATACTCACCAGTTGCAGCGTTAAAGCCGATGTTCATATCACTTTCACGAACATGCTCAACAACAACGGAACCTTCCGCACCGGCATTATCCGCAAGTTGGCGGAGGGGCGCTTCGAGGGCACGGGCAACAATACTCACACCGAGTTTTTCCTCAGCATCAGTGAGAGAGGCTTCAACGCTTGCGAGCTTGCCAGCAAGGTGAATGAGAGTAGTACCGCCGCCGGGAACGATACCTTCGTCCACGGCTGCCTTAGTTGCATTAAGCGCATCTTCAATGCGGAGTTTGCGATCTTTCAGTTCGGTCTCTGTTGCTGCACCAACTTTGATTACCGCAACACCACCAGCGAGCTTCGCAATACGCTCTTGGAGTTTCTCAGCATCGTACTCAGAGTCAGTCTCAGCCAACTGCTTACGGATTTGCACCACGCGAGCGTCGATATCGCTCTTAGAGCCGCCGCCGGAAACAACAGTAGTCGTTTCTTTTGTGAGGGTAATCTTTTCAGCGGAACCGAGCATTTCCAGCTCAACGGTTTCGAGGTTTAGACCGACTTCCTCGGAAATGACGCGGCCACCGGTAAGAACTGCAATATCTTGAAGCATTTGCTTACGGCGATCGCCGAAGCTAGGTGCTTTAATTGCCGCAGCATTAAGCACACCACGAGCTTTGTTCACAACAAGAGTTGCGAGAGCTTCACCTTCGATGTCCTCTGCAATGATTAGGAGAGGCTGGCTGGAACGGGCAACCTTTTCGAGGACAGGGACGAGGTCGGCGATCGCCGAGATTTTCTTGTCAGTGATGAGGATGAGGGGGTTTTCAAACTCAACAATTTGACGCTCTTGGTCAGTGACGAAATAGGGAGACATGTAGCCACGGTCGAGCTGCATACCTTCGACAACATCAAGCTCTGTTGCGAGGGACTTAGACTCTTCAACGGTAATCACACCGTCTTTAGTCACTTTCTCCATCGCCTGGGAAATCATGTTGCCGACTTCATCGTCGTTGCCCGCAGATACCGCCGCAACCTGGGCGATCGCCTCACCTTCCACAGGCTTAGCAATATTGGCAATCTCTTCGACGAGGAATTTCACCGCAGCATCAATACCACGACGGAGGGCGATGGGATTCGCACCAGCCGTAACATTTTTGAGACCTTCATGGATCAAAGCCTGAGCCATTACAGTCGCAGTCGTTGTACCATCACCCGCACTGTCATTTGTCTTTGCCGCGACTTCACGGATGAGACGAGCACCAGTATTTTTGAGGGGATCTGAAAGCTCGATTTCCTTCGCGACAGTAATACCGTCATTAACAATTTGGGGAGCGCCGTAAGACTTCTCCAGTAATACGTTACGACCCTTAGGACCTAATGTAATTTTGACGGCATCAGCGAGCGCATTAATACCCGCTTCGAGAGACCGTCTGGATTCGTCCTTAAAAGAGACAATCTTAGACATAAAATTTCTGAGTTATAGGAGTTAACTTCACTAGCAAATTTAGCACTCAAAGGGGGCGACTGCTAATTGTTGTCTTGTAGGAATTCCCGAACCTCCTTCGGGGTGATTTTTGTCGAGTGTTTGGTCAGGATTGATGTTTTTTTGGGCGGTTATCTAGGTCATGGGACTATCCGATGTACACCACGGGGGGAAGTAGTCCTCTAAAACGACATAAACTAGAAATACTTACTTGCTCAAATTGTCGATGACTAAAGCTGCTGAACTTCCTTCTTTACAAGTGGTGTGCGATCGCCTCAATAATTCGCCGGAAGAGCATCATTTTGTGATTTGGGCAGCGGCAACGCCTTTTGTGCGGGGTGTTGAGAAGGAAGATGTGCTGTGGGATGAAGAGTTGAGTAGCGTCTGGCTGGCGTGGCAGGAGATTTTTACGCCCCACCAAACGCCCCATTATCCCATTACAAGGGCAATCAAACCGGTGGCGTTATTGCCTGGGTCAGAAATGTCTATGAGTGCGCGCTTGATGCAGGGGCTCGGTGTGCAGATGTGGCAATGGCTGTTTCAAAAGGCGATCGCCGAAAGTTTTGCGCGAGCTGAGGGCATAGCGTTAGGGCAAAAATCGTCGTTACGGTTGCGATTAGACATGCGCGATCCGAATTTGTTGCCGTTGCCTTGGGAGATTATGCAGCCAGAAATGGGGAAGCAAGCTGTGTCTCTCAATCCGCAGATTTTTTTCAGTCGCACAATCGGTGATGTTTCTCCTTTGCAACTGCAAACCACTGGGCGATCGCTAAATATTTTGTTGGTTTTGGGTACGCCGGAAAATGGGAATACAAGTCTAGATTTAGAAAATGAAGCGAAGCGGTTACAGGCTATTTGGCAGAAGAAAAGTTTTGGGAAAGTGCAGGGCGACATCCTCATTCAACCCACCTCAACGGAACTGGCTGACGCTCTCACGAAAAGAAATTATCAGCTCTTTTTTTATAGTGGTCACGGTGAACCGGCAGCGGATGGCGGCAAAATTTTCCTGAGTGAAACTGAAGCTCTCAACGGCAAAGAACTCGCCCAAATCTTGACTCGCAGCGGGATTCGCTTGGCTGTATTTAACTCTTGTTGGGGGGCAAAATGTTTCCAGCAAAATCATCGGGCGATCGCCGCCAGTAGCCTAACTGAAGTATTAATTCACCATGGATTACCGTCGGTTTTAGCGATGCGCGACCCCATTAGCGACGATGAGGCAATGGCCTTGATCACCAGCCTCAGTCAAGCTCTCTGTGACCACAAACCCATAGACGAATCCGTGGCGATCGCCCGCCAAGCCCTATTGACGCAATTTAAGTTCAATTCTCCTGCTTGGACATTGCCCATTCTCTACATGCACCCAGAATTTAACGGGCAAATCCTCTCAAAATTGTCCTCTATTACCGAGTTACCCACACGTTTACCCAAACCCATTGCCACCCAAAAATTCACCCTGAGTTCTTGCGATAATCCTGATCGGGAATGGAAATTTAGCAGTAAATTAATTCGTATTGGTCGTCGCTCAGAGAATGATGTCACCATTGAAGAACCTTGGGTCAGTAAAGAACATGCCGAGATTATCCAACGCGATGAAGGCTTTTTTCTCCGCGATCGCTCCCGTTTTGGTACATTAGTTGGTCTGCCGAATCAAGACTGGCAAACCATTCACCAAGAAGAGATTTTTTTGCCGTCCAATAGTTACATTCGACTCGGTAGCGAACAAGGCGAAACCTTAGCATTTTCCTTTAATTCAAATCGCGATGAATCCTCATCGATCAATAATTCTGATTTAAATATCTAAGCCTGCAGCGGCGATCGCCTGCTTCTCTACAAAAAAAGACCCCTACAACAACCGATAAAAGTTGGTGTAGAGGTAAAGCAACAACAATGAACACTTGCATAAATCCCTAAGCTAATTTTTTATTTAGCCAGTAGAGGCAAAAACTTAGGAATTTTCTGCAACGATATCCGGCCACTTCTCATCCGCATCAGCGATAAAACCGGGAATATCCTTTTCCCAACGTCTCTGCACTCCCGCATCAAAGTTTAGATAGAGACGACCATCGACAATACTCCAAGCCGTCGGATCAATATCTGCCACATAGCCTTGAGCCGCTGCCCAGGCACAGTAACCACCATATTGCGGCGCATATTCCTCTGGATTGGCACTAAAGAGATCCCTATTTTCAGCGCTAGCGAAATGCCATGTCGCACCATTCCACTCGTAGGCAAACTCTTCCGACCCTTCAACCACCTGACTTTCCGTAAAGTAAGCCACCGGATCAGTGCCTTTGATGGCTACATCATTTTGTTTGTTAATAAAGCTGGCAACAGCGTCTGTGCTTGACTCGGTTGTCGTTTCGTCTGCTGTTGTCGTAGCGCTGGTTGTTTCAGGAGTCGTTGTTTCAGAAGTCGTCGTTTCAGAGGTTGTGCTGACTTCATTTTGGGTGGCAGTGGTGCAACCGCCCAAGATTCCCATGGTTAAAAGAACGCCGAGAACCACTGTTTTTTTCGGAGAGATTTTCATAGCAGCAGCAAAAAAAAGGATATATCTAAAGGAAATGACATTGAAACAAAATCAATTTGCCTAGTAGTTGGTGGCAATCATTAACGACCAGAAATGCGAGGCCAGTTGAGATTTGCCTTAGAAATATGACCGGGGATATCGCGTTCCCAGCGGCGTTGAATACCTTGGCTGACATTTAAATAGAGTTTGCCGTCGACAATTTTCCAAGCGTTAGGATTGATATCAGCGGTGTAGCCTTCACTAATAGCCCATGCGCAGTAGCCACCATACTGAGGTGCGTATTTTGTGGGGTTAGAAGCAAAAAGATTACGGTTAGCGGCGCTGGAGAAATGCCAAGTTGCGCCGTTCCAACGGTGGGTGAAGCTTGCACTGCCTCTTACGGGTTTACCCTGAGTGAAGTAAGCAACAGGATCTGTGCCTTTAATGGCGACACCGTTAGATTGTTTGTTGATAAATGTGGTGTTATTGCTATTGAGCTTGTTGGCACGGACGACTTTGTCGGCTTTAGCGGCAACGATTTCGTGGGTAGGCGCGGGTTTGCTGTCTACTTGGTGGGAAAATCCGGCGATCGCCCCCAAACTTAAAACAGCAGCGAGGGAAAGAGATTTAAGAGCAGAAATTTGCATGGTGTGAGGAGAAATGAACTTCAACAATTTCATTATGGAAACCAAAACCATTACTCCCCTAAGCCTTTCCTGAGAGTTCCGTAAGAAATTTTCGAGTTTAGCTGAAAAAATTATACGAGTTTGCTTATTTCAGCTCGCCAGACTTTTTCGGGTCGTTAAATTTCGCCTTGGCTTGTACATAAATCTCTTCGTCTATCACCGTGGCTCCCATCTCCTGCGCCAGTTTTTCGATCTTCTTTTTGGCGAAAGGTCTTACGAAAAAAGGGATTTTCTTAAATAAAGTCTTCGCGTCGTCAGTCCATTCCATTGTTTTGCTCCAATCTAATCACGAAATTATTTGATACTGTACCGAGTTTTTGAGTAAAAATGCCCAACCAAAATACTTGATTTTCGGATTTAACCGCGTTGTTGAATGGTTTTAACCAAGTCGTTAAAAGGTTGCCAATTATCTTCTGCCACAATCGGTTCCCAAATCGCTTCAATCACCGGGCGTAATAATGCTGTCTTTGGGTTGGTCTGGGTGAGGCGATCGCCCACCGTCTCAAAATCACTTGCAGAAATCGTTTGCAAAGCCCCTTGATAAAGCTTGCGCCATTTCTCTAGAACTGCTGAGGATAAATCACTATTTTCCAAAATCGTTTCGGGGTGCGATCGCCATGCATGGTTAAACTGCGCCGCTAGCTGATAGAAAAAGTCGTGGTAAGCCGTTTGGGTTTCTGCGAGAAGCTTAATCGTGACATCTAAAAGTTCTTGACCCTGTTCTGCCGGGAGAGATTCAAAGCCTAATTTTTTCAGCATCAGTTCACGATAGGCATATTCATATTCCTTGTCATAAGCGGCAAGACCTGCTGCCAAATCTTGCTTATCCATCACCATCGCGAGGGGACGCTGCAACACTTCGAGATTTATACGACAAATCGTGGGCTGGTTGGCATAGCTATAACGACCGCTGTAATCAAAATAGGCCGCCGTAAACTTGCGGTCATAGGTGGGAATAAAAGCGTAAGGACCATAATCAAAACTTTCCCCCGTAATCGCCATATTGTCGGTATTCAGCACCGCATGGCAAAAACCAGCCGCCATCCACTGCGCTGCCAGCCGTGCCACCCGTTTCACCAAGTCTGCGTAAAATAATGCCTTGGCATCAGCATCCCCAAAATATTCCGGATAGTAATATTCAATAACGTGGTCTAAAAGTTTCTCAATCAGCTCTGGCTTTTGCAAAAAATAGAGCCGCTCAAATGTGCCAAAGCGAATGTGCGATCGCTGGAACCGCACCATTACCGAAGAGCGCGTCGGGGAAGGTTCATCACCCCGCCACAAAGATTCTCCCGTTTCAATTAAGCTCACACAGCGAGACGTATTTACGCCCAACTGATGTAAAGCTTCCGCCGCCAAAACTTCCCGCACACCGCCTTTTAGGGTTAATCTGCCGTCGGCATTACGAGAATAGGGAGTCCGACCCGAACCTTTCGTGCCGAAATCATAAAGAAGTCCGTCCGGCGATCGCACCTGACCGAGGAGGAAACCGCGACCATCCCCTAAATCCGGATTGTATTCGCCAAATTGATAGCCGTGGTAGCGCATCGCCCGCAAAGCATGGGGCACTCGAAATTGACCAAATACCTCAATAAAATCTTGATCTTCAACTTGATTTACCTCAAGCCCTAACTGTTCCAAAACCTGATCATTGCGAAACCGTAAATCGTAGCGCGGAAAACTTGCCCCCTCCACCACATCAGAATACTCATCACCAAGACTGGCAAAAGCATTTTCGTAGGGGAGACAGGCCAGCGGATTTTGAGTTAGCTCACTAAGGGGAGGCATTCACTTAAAATTTGAAGAGTCAAATTCGCACAAAAGATTAAGGAGTATTATGCCAGATCCGATTATGTACCAAGAGGATGGTTATGTGGTTCTCCGTCACGACCAACCCGAACAGATCATGGAGTCAGACGAAATTCGACAGTTTTTTAGGGATTTATTTACGAAACAGCCCGACCTTTTGCCTTCTGAACTCGCAACTTTATCGACCGACGCTCAAATTACAAAACTCCTTGAAGATTATTGTGAGCTAGAAATTCCCGACGGTTTTTTGCAGTGGTATGCAGTTCGCTTTGAAAAGTAATCGGTTGGGTCTGGTAACTCCATCGGTGTAGAGCAGGACTAGCGGGCGATCGCCACTAAAATAAAAGAAAGTCTTCAATCGGGTAGGTTTACGATGACGACAACGCTACGAATTCAGCACGAAACTATGCCTCTAACTGTTTCGCTGCCTGCTAGTAAACCGATGAGTCGCGAAGAGTTTTATGACTTTTGCCTTGCTAACCGCGATCTACGTATTGAACGTACTGCCACAGGAGAAGTGATTGTCATGCCCCCGGCGCTTGCGGATATTGGCAATCGCAACTTTAACTTAGCTGCTTATTTATGGGTTTGGAGTGAGCAGGATGGTACAGGATTAGGATTTGATTCTAGTGCTGGATTCACCTTGCCGAATGGGGCAATGCGATCGCCGGATGCGTCGTGGATGAAGCAGGAGAAATGGGATGCATTGTCAGAAGAAGAAAAAGCCTCTTTTGCGCCAGTCTGTCCAGATTTTGTGATGGAGCTACGGTCAAAAAGCGACACTCTCAAAGGTCTACAAGCCAAGATGGAAGAGTATCTGGAAAATGGCGTTTCTTTAGGTTGGCTGATTGATCGCCGCAACAAGACAGTGCACATCTATCGTCCCAATCAAACACCACAAATCCTTGAAAATCCTGATGTTGTAAATGGTGATCCAGAATTACCAAACTTTCAGTTATCCATGGCAAAAATTTGGTGAAGCTCTGCGGCTAAGGCTAATTAATTTAGCTTCGTTAATTGATCGATTAGGGCAAAGCGAATATCGCCTTGTTCTGAAACTAAAGTAAGTTCTGGATTATCAGTATTTAGAAAATCTAAGCCTGTTTCTTTACCCGAAATCAGAAATTCTACAGTGGCAACGCGATAAGTTTGCGAAATATCGAGGGGGCGATCGCCGATCAGCCAGTTTTGAGTATCAGGATCTTGGGAAACGCCTGCTGTCTGTAAAAAACCGCCAGAACCACGATTGGCTAAACCTTGATTGAGAACCCGTTCGAGGAGTGCCCCAGACATTTCGACGGTGACAATATCGCCCCCAAAGGGCAGCACCCGAATCACATCATATTGCGTGATAATGCCCGGCGGTAACACATCATCAATGCGAATCGAGCCGCTGTTAAATATAGATAAATCGACATTTTCCCCAACACTGAAAACCGCATCAGCAATCAAGTTTGTCAGTCCAGTCTGACCATTACGCACTGAACTCTCTAAACCATCTAAGGCCACAGTACTGTTGGCAATGATCGCCCCCGGGTCAAAACCACTTGCCCGAAATCCTTCAAATGCTCTCTGCTCCCAATAGTCCACCACTTTTGCGGTGTCTGGATCAAGGGCGATCGCCTCAGTGACAGGTTTAATGTGGGAATTAATGATTAGCTCATCTGTGTCGGTGTCATAGCTTAGCCTATGGATATAGACCGTGCGAGCATTAGCATCCGCTTTAAAAATCGGCGTAAAATCTTTGCCGCGCCATTGCTGAATATTTTCGTGCTCATGCCCCCCTAAGATAATGTCAATTTCAGGAATATTTTCCGCAAGATATTGATCCTCTGCCAAAGCTAAATGTGTGAGAGCGACAATCACATCAGTTTCATCTTTAATCGCCGCTACATCCGCTTTCATTTTCTCTATCGGATCAAGATAAGACACATAGGAAGCCGGGTTACTCGGTATCGTCGTACCCACAAAACCGACTCGAATAGTTTCCCCTGTTTCCCCTTCAATGGTTCTAATCACATAGTCCGGCACATTATTCCACCTTTCTCCCGCCACATCTCGCACATTTCCCGAAAGCCATTGAAAGCGTGACTCCGCTAGGCGATCGCGAAATTGTGCTTCTGTAATATCAAACTCGTGATTCCCAAAGGTCGCTAAATCTAGACCCATGGCATTCAACACCCCGACCATCTGCTGACCCGCTAGGCGATCGCCCCCTACCTTTGCCGTACCAAGAGCCGAAGGACTAAAAAAATCTCCCGCCATCACCGTCAAAGTATTTTCATTCTCCACCAATAAATCTTTCCGGATGGTCGCCACTCGCGCCAGTCCCGCCTCAGTCCCACCAGCTAACGTTGAAATTTCGTAAACATCATTCATCTGCAAAATCTGAAACCGAATTTCCTCCGCCACACCCTGGGGGACACCAACAAGCCATCCAAAAACAATGAGAGGCAGAACAGCAGCTTGACTCAGCCCAAAACTCCAACGCACCATAACACCGGTATTTTTTAATTTAGCGTCTTGATCATCCTATTTTCTGAGGTAGAGACATACACCCTGTAACATCACTTGACAAAAAGAGCCCTTTAACAGTGACACCCAAGCAAAAAATCACAAGCATCCACAGAAAACCCAAGAACCCTTTAACAAAAGGAGATTAAGCACTTTAAAAGCTCCTGAAAACAACATGTGATCTTGATCACAGAATATTCAAGTCACAATCACTGTAATAATTTGTAATAATTTGTTATATTGGTTTACATAGACAACACACAGGAAACAACCCATGACTAGCCGATACGCACAACAAGGATTCATCGCCACTGATGACGGTTACACAAACACCTTTGCCCTCGAGCCTACCGTTTATGTAGATGCAGAGAACACAGCCGGTTGGACGAAGTATGCCGAAAAACTCAATGGTCGTTTGGCCATGGTTGGTTTCGTTGCCATGATTGCAACCGAGCTCATTGGTGGCGACACTCTCATCAACCTCCTGTTCCAACTCTAAATTCCAAGATTTCGGGATTCTAAATCCCCAATTTTTTCGAAGTATTTAAGCCATAGCGAGGATAAAAATATGTTTGCATCTTTAGTCGTCGGATTACGCCAACTCATGGGTAACAGCCGTTTCAACCAAATTCGAGGTAAAGCCATTGGTCTACACTGCAAGGTAATCTCCAATTTCTGTAACTTCATTGGTATTGACTCTAAAGAGCGTCAAAATCTTATTCGCCTTGCCCGTAACAATGGTAAGCAGCTTGGTTTTATGGCTTAAATCTGCGATTTTAATTGACGATTTTTAGTTTTCAACTTGTAAATTTCCTCTCCTCTCAACAACAAAATTGACTCCAGTCCCCAATGTCGCTGTGCCGCGTGTTGGGGATTTTTTTGTGATGTACATCACTGGCGATCGCCACATAGATCCGGTGAAGACTGTAATATCAACGAGTTTCGTTACTGATAAAGTTCATAGAACAAGGTTGATGAAGTCACTTTCTTTTTTTTGCTATGGTCGAATAATTAAATACATAGAGACGAGTAACTATAGAGACGAGTAACTTTTCTTTCTCCAACAACAAAAGATTTTAGTCTCTTTATTTGACATGGTGATGATATCTGTTAAGCGCAGCTCATCATTATTAGCCAGAGAAGAAGGCAAAATCTTTTGATTTATTTCTTTTTACAAGATCACAAAAGCTTTTTATCATAGAGCTTAGTTAGACAACAATTATAAAATAGAGAACCTCCACTTTTTATCGGAGGTTTTTTGCGTTAAAAAGAATAAATTCTTGTACAAAACAACGATTAAGCAAATATTTCTTTCGAAAAAAGTTCCTAAACTAACTATATTTTTATCTTAAAGAAATCGATTTTAAATTACGCCAAATTACCGAGAAGGCCAATTGATAAATTACGCTATTTACCCAATATTATTCACATCAGTTATCACTATACTAATAAGTAGGAAAGAAATTGATGAGCCCTGAATGCTTCGAGAGTAGCTGTTCAGGGCTTTTTATTGGCGAAAAATAACTAGGCATAAAATATTTATGCTCCGTTTTTTTGAGATAGAATTTAAACCTGATTAATTCTTTTCCAAGGTTTATCAACTAGACTCTTTTTTTATCTAAAAATCTGTCAACCCTAGAGTGGCAAAAAGATCTTTGATTAATCTATTCTCAAAAAAAGTATCTGGCGTATTTGTTCTGATTGTATAGGTATTTTGAATAAGAATTCGACGGTTTTTCTGAGGGTTTCAGTGGTCATTAAAGGGTGATTTTGTCTATCAATAGGATGTGGTAAACCTGTCACTTTAGTATCCAATGGTTAACTGGCGCATGATTTGGTTAAAGTCTTGGAGATTAAAGTCTCTGGGTAAATAGGCATCGGCCAACTGTTGTTTTTCTAAGGGGCTTTTGTACTGGACGAGAACAATGGGGGTGTGTTTGGTCTGGGGATGCTTTTTGAGAGACTGACAGGTTTTTTTTGCTAGGGTTGGTGCTTCGTTCAGGGCAATGATGATCAGTAAAATGGTTGACTCTTGGGTCAACTCAAAAATTTGTTGTAGATTGCGAGGAAAATTTGCTGTAACCAATGGATGATGTCTCAGAAACTGTGTTAGTTTCGATTTTTGTTTAGGCTGATTTGTGATGATACAGACATTGGCTGACATGGGATTGTGTCTGGGTAGCTTTACTCCAGTACTCGATTCTGGGGGCGACCATCCGGAAATACTTAGTTCATTTTTATGAGGCTAGGACATTACTTTGGCGCGGTGGAGGAGGCGATCGCCTTGCATGTAGCCAACATTTTGAATTGTGACGGGATCGCCAGTTTGGGTATCAAATCCGCCTTTAACGAGTTGGTGAATTTGGGGATCGTACTCGACAGTTTCGCCGACTGAGCCGATGGGAGTGACATGCCAACTTTCGAGGAGTTGATCAAAAGGTTTTGCTAGGGCGACTAGGGTTTTGGCTGGAAAATCGGGGTTCTCTTGGGCGGCTTTGGCGGCGGCTGACCATTGTAAAAGCCAAGATTCTAGCTGCTCAAGGGCGGCTTGTTGCCATTGTTGCTGGAGCGTATTTTTTTGTTGCTCAAAGGTTTGTTCGAGGCGATTGTATTCGGCTTTGAGGGCTGTGATTTCGGGGCTTTCTAAGGCTTCTATTTGCTGTTCTATTTCGTCGGTCGGGAGTTCTGGTTCTGGGGTTGAAGGGGCTGGCGATCGCCCAACATTAGCGTCAAAGTCCATGGGCTGCACTGCAATGGGGAGGAATGCTCCTAAAAAATCATCCACGCTTAGTTCAAAATATTGGGCTAATTTCACTAGGTCGGCGATCGGTAAGGCGCAAATCAAACCTTGACCCAAACGGTAAATTTGTCGTTCTGCAACTCCCGTCGCTGCTGCCAGTTGTGACTCTGAGGTAAGGCCTTTCTCTGCCATTAACCGCTGCAACTGCTCACCACTTAAATTGTCCATTGCCTGCGTCATTCCTTACTCTAAACACTCAAATCTCTAACCTTCGTCCATCACAAAAATTGACTGGTCAGTTTTTTAGCATTTTCCCCTGTGCCATCGACAAAACCGCTATTTTGTTTGCGAAACGTTAAAAAGTATCACAGGTTACGAAAACCTGAATCTCTAAAGAAAACCGGATGTGCCTATTTTGTGGCTGAAAAATCTTGATATGCTGATTTTGATTTAGAGCAGCGACGACGACGTTAAACAAGAGTATGAACTTTAAGCGCATCTGGGCGATCGCCACTAACTGTTTTCGTGAAGTGATTCGCGATCGTATTTTGTATTTCCTTGGCTTTTATGCTTTGACCTTCGGCATTGCCGTGAGGATTTTACCAGATATTTCGGCGACGGCGGGCGACAAAATTGTGGTGGATTTTGGTCTGGGAATGATCGGTATTTTAAGTGTTTTGGTGGCCATTTTTGTGGGTACAGGGCTGGTCAACAAAGAAATTGAGAAACGTACGATTTTGGTTTTAATTCCCAAACCGATTAGCCGTGCAGAATTAATTATCGGCAAACATATTGGCTTGTCGGCGGTGATTGGGGTGATGTTGGCGGTGATGGTGGTCATTTATTTTGGCTTTCTCACTTGGGCGGATCGACCGTTTTTTGCGGGGCCAATTTTGGTATCGATCGCCTATTTATTTTTGGAGTTGATGTTGATTGTGGCGGTGGCGATCGCCTTTGGTGTGTTTACCAGTTCGCTTTTGGCAACGCTCTTATCTTTCGGGGTTTATCTCGTTGGCCACTTTAGTACGGATTTAGTGAAGCTCGGTGAACTGAGTGAAAACGCCGGTGTGCAATGGATTACAGAAAATCTCTATACGATTTTGCCGGATTTATCGCGGCTGAACTTCCGCAATGATGTGGTGTACGGTGTGATTCCCGATGGCAATACCCTATTGTTTAGTGCCATCTATGGCATTGTCTATGTGGTGCTCTTGCAGGCGATCGCCATTTACGTTTTAAGTCGCCGGCAATTTTAGTGATTGCAGCGTTTTTGTCTCAGGATAGTTGCACTGGGGGTACTGGTAAAGTCACAATACCTTTGGTTGGGCAGGAGCAAAATGTAATGACGACAAAACTAGACAACTTGATTCGCATGGCAGAGGATGAGCTGACGGAATATAGCTCTGATGCCCGCAAAATTGAAAAATTACGCCGTAAATTTGCGTTAGGTCTCAATCTGCGGCAAATTGAAGCCCTCAAGGCGGAACTCGTTGAGCAAATGCCCAAGGGTTTTTTCGCGAACTTAATCGAAGATAATCGTCAGTCGGTGGCATTGCCATTTTGGGGTATTGCGGGTTTAGGTTTGTTGTTTGGGATTTCTTTGCGACAGCCCCTTGATTTTATTGCGCCAGCCTTGGCTATTCCCGCCGCCATTCAAGTGCAACGGTGGGGTTGGCAACTAGAAGCGAAGCGCCTTGTGCTCAAAACTTTTGAGGAGTTAGAAGAGCGGATAAAAAATCCTGAGAAAATCAAGTAATTTGAGTCTTTCTTTCAAGGGAGATTAATTTACCTAAAGCCCGTGACCTATCGAAACCCCTTCCGGTCTTCGACCCCCTTCCCCAAGGAAGGATTTTAGTCCAGAGATTTGATACGCAGCAAAGACAAAGGCGATCGCCGACAAGCATGGCTTTAAACTTCAACAACCTCAACAGCCTGTGGGCATCGGTAATGGTGGAAACCCTAGCGCAGTTGGGGTTAAAAAGTGCGATTATTTGCCCCGGCTCCCGCTCGACACCCCTCACCGTCGCCCTCGCCCGACACCCTGATATTGAAGCGATTCCCGTCCTCGATGAGCGTTCGGCAGGTTTTTGGGCATTAGGATTGGCAAAAGCTTCGGGCATCCCAACCGTTTTGGTTTGTACGTCGGGGACAGCGGGCGCGAATTTTTACCCAGCAGTCATCGAAGCCCGCTACAGTCACGTACCGCTAATCGTTTTAACGGGCGATCGCCCCCCAGAATTACGGCAATGTTCCTCTGGTCAAACCATTAATCAGATCAATCTTTTTGGTGAGTTTGCCCAATTTTTTAGTGAAATGGCAACCCCCGTCGCGCGCTTAGAAATGCTCCAATATGCTCGCCAAACAATGGTGCAAGCTTGGCGAAAATCGCTGTTTCCCCAATGCGGTGTTGCCCATCTCAACTGCCCCTTTCGTGACCCATTACCGCCAAATATTCTAGATAATTCCGTTGATTTTTTACGAAACCAAATCGACCCAGTTCTCTTTTTTCAAAATATTACTTCTCCTACACCATCGCAACTTTTGTCGCTGCATTTACCCGTCGAGCAGTGGGAAGGAAAAAAAGGGATTATCATCGCGGGCGTTGATCAGCCTGACAATCCGAAAAACTATACAGCGGCGATCGCTACTCTTTCACAAACTCTCGGCTACCCGGTGTTGGCAGAGGCTCTTTCACCCCTCAGAAACTTTGCTGATTTTGAACTTATTACAACCTATGATTTCATTCTGAGGAATTCTGATAGTGCTGAGGCGTTATTGCCAGAAGTTGTGATTCAAATCGGTGCATTGCCAACGAGTAAAACCTTAAGAGCTTGGCTACAAAAAGATCAAATTCCAACTTGGGTGATCTCGCCAAATTCCGATAATCTTGACCCGTTACACCGTCCTACTCACACACTTTCAACATCTATTGAGCAGATTTCACAAGTACTTTCAAACAATCAAAAATCTCACTCTGACTATGCCCAGAAATGGCAATTTTATCAGCAGCAAACATTAGTGGCGATCGCCAAATCTTTCCGTACTGAACCAAATTTCATAGAGGCAAAAGTGGCATGGTTACTCTCTCAATATTTGCCAGAAAAGAGCTCTATCTTTTTTGCCAATAGTATGACCGTGCGTTATGCCGAATTTTTTTGGCAGCAAAATAAAAGACAAATCCAGCCCTATTTCAATCGCGGTGCCAATGGCATTGACGGGACGCTATCCACGGCGATCGCCTTAGCCCACAGCAACAATGATAGACCTTGTGTTTTGCTCACTGGCGATTTGGCGCTACTGCATGATACCAATGGATTTTTGACAGTCTCCCAATGCTCTGGCTCCCTGACAATTATTGTGGTGAATAACAATGGTGGTGGCATTTTTGAAATGTTACCGATCGCCACCGTCGATGATGTCTTTGAAGAATATTTCGTTACACCACAACTACCCAGCCTAGAAAAATTAGCGGCAACTTACGCAATAAATTATCAAAAAATAACCGATGAAAGTGCCTTGGTTTCAGTGCTTTCAAATTTACCTAAACAAGGCATGCAATTAATTGAAATTCTCGGCGATCGCCAACGAGATACCCAATGGCTGAAAGCATTATTTCAGATATTTCAATAGCTGACTTTTTTAAAGGAAATTAAAGTTGATTTTCCTTGATGAGATGCTGGATTTTATCCATTTCATCCTCCGTTAAAACAGGCTCAGCTCCCATACTCTGGCGATACATTTTTAGATATTCCCCCGCAGGGTTGTACCAGCTAAAATCAGTGCGCATTGCCCGTTGTTGCAGCTTTTTCCATTCATCTTTATACCGAAAACTTTCCCACGCCCGCACCATGCAAGTGTACATATCGAGGGGTTCGTAACGATCAAAAGCAAAACCTGTACCCGTCTGCTCAATGGGATCATGAAAAGCAACCGTATCAACTAAGCCGCCAGTACGACGCACAATGGGAATCGAACCATAACGCATCGCCATCATTTGACTGATTCCACAAGGTTCAAAGCGGGACGGCATGAGATAAACATCAGAACCCGCATAAATACGCCGCGATAAACCATCGTTATACAACAGCTGCACCGACATCCGTCCCTTATGGCGATAGGCCATTTGCCATAGCTGGGTCTCATAGTGGCGATCGCCAGTTCCCAAAATAACGAGCTGGGCATCAGTGTAGGACATAAACTGCTCAAGGATTTGCATCAGGAGATCAATGCCCTTTTGCTCGACGAGGCGGGTCACCATGGCCATCAAAAAAGCTTTTTTGTTGACTGTCAGGCCGACCTCTTCCTGTAACGCAACCTTATTGGCGGCTCGATCATCTAACGTTTCACTCGAAAATGTTTGGGGGATGTAGGTATCGGTGCTCGGATTGTAACGCTCCGCATCAATCCCATTCACAATGCCGCGACTTTTACCGCTAATCCAAGATAATAAGCCTTCTAATTTTTCGCCGTACAGCTTTGTTTTAATTTGTTCCGCATAGGTCGGTGAAACGGTATTCACTTGATTGGCAAACATTAACGCCGATGCCATGGCATTGTCACCATCCATATACCAAGGACACCACGTTGTCTGTTCTAGAAAACCGCGACCGGGGCCCTGATAGGCGAGATTGTGAATGGTAAAAACAGAGCTAATGTCCGGAGACTGGTGCATCCAAACAGGGATCATACCTGTGTGCCAGTCGTGGCAATGGACAATTTGGGGTTTCCAGTGGTTCCAAATAAATTCTGCCGCACCGTTGGAGAAAAAGGTAAATCGCCAATATTCGTCCATACCGCCATAGATGCCGCAATGATCAAAAGCGGGATGACCAAATAAATATAACGGCACGTCGCTATCGGGCAGGGTTGTTTCGTAGACAGCAAAATCATTAAACATTGCTGTTCCCCACCAAACTGGCTCTGATGGCAACTCCATTTTTTGGTTGAGGAAGCCATAGTAGGGCATAAAAATACGAACATCATGCCCTAATTGCCGTAGTGCCTTGGGGAGTGCGCCCACAACATCACCCATTCCCCCCGCTTTTGCGATGGGAGTAGCTTCGGCAGATACGAACAAGATACGCATAGGGGCTGTCTCGGAATGGAATGTTCTGTTAGAGCGTATCATTCACTCAGACAAAAGCAATAGAGAATTGCTAAATTTCGATTAACGGCCTAAAAATTGCTGGATTTGTTGTTGGTAAATGTCCGGGCTTTCTAACATTGGAAAATGTCCAACTCCCGGAATTTCTGTGTATTGAAAGTTGGGATTGAGGGCGATCGCCGCCTTTGCCTGTTCGGCGGGGATAATCTGATCATTTTCTCCCGACAAAAATAATGTCGGACATTGGATCTGTTTGAAAGCGGCGGGTAAACGGGTCACCATGTCTTTGTTTACGGCGGCAACCAGTGTTCCAGCAGCAGCAGCGCCATCGGCAGCAAGATAATCGGCTAAAAACTGTTGGCGATCGCCCTTATTAATGGGACGCTTCAGAAAACGGGCGATCGCAATGCGATCCATAAAAGGCACAGCGGCGAGCCAAGGAAACCGAAATTTAACGATACCCTTACCAATTTTTTGAAAGATGGCAAAAGCCCGCTCATTGTAGCTAAAAACACCATTGCAGTTCAGGATTAACCGTTCAACTTGCTCAGGATATTTTTCCGTAAATAAAGCGGCGATGGAAGCACCCATTGAATGGGCGTTGAGCACTAACGGTGTTGAAATGTTTAGCGCGCGAATCAGTTCAGCTAAATCTAGCGCGTACTCTTGTAGGGCAAAATCACCTTGATAATTGGCGGGTAGCGGCGATCGCCCAAAACCTTTTAAATCATAGATCAGACAATCATACTGGGCGCTAAATTGCCGTGCTGTTTCCTGCCAATACTGACTAGAGCCACCCCAACCATGCACAAATAACATCGTTGGTTTAGTTTCAGAACTATCCTGCTGCAGCCACTCAAAATAATGGGAAACGCCGCGCACTTCAACCTTTGCCATACTGCGTAATTCCTAAGCAGATTCAGGCTTGGGGAGAGAAGAAGGATGGAGTAGAAGTTCCGCTGTCGAGCGTTTTTCGACCATTTCTTGGGTGATCTTACAACGTCGTAAATCTTCCCGCGATGGAATTTCATACATAACATCGAGCATGAGTTCTTCAACAATGCCCCGTAGCGCCCTTGCCCCTGTTTTGCGTCGGTAAGCCTCTTGGGCGATCGCCTGTACCGCAGCAGGTTCAAACTCTAGCTCAACATTATCCATCTTCAGCAACTTACAATACTGCTTGACAATGGCATTTTTCGGCTTCGTTAAAATTTCGATGAGGGTATCTTCATCCAGAGAATTAAGTGAGGCCATCACCGGAATGCGCCCCGTAAATTCAGGAATCATACCGTACTTAACGAGGTCTTCCGAGGAAAGATGTTGCAGCAATTCGGCAGTCCGTTCTTCCTTCTTCGAACCCTCTTCACCAGGCCGCACAAAGCCCATACTTTTTTTCCCGACACGGCGCTCAATCACCTTATCGAGTCCAACAAAAGCACCGCCGCAGATAAACAGAATATTTTTGGTGTCAATCTGAATGCAGTCTTGATAGGGATGTTTGCGCCCACCCTGGGGAGGCACATTGGCGATCGTGCCTTCGAGCATCTTTAGGAGAGCTTGCTGAACGCCTTCTCCAGAAACATCACGGGTAATGGAGGGATTTTCGCTCTTACGGGCAATCTTATCGATTTCGTCAATGTAGATAATGCCACGCTGGGCTTCTTCTACGTCAAGGTCTGCCACCTGCAATAGGCGCAGCAGAATATTTTCGACATCCTCGCCAACATAACCCGCTTCAGTTAAAGTGGTCGCATCTGCCACAGCGAAGGGCACATCCAAGATTTGGGCTAAAGTCTGCGCCAACAGCGTTTTACCGCAGCCAGTGGGGCCAATTAATAAAATATTGGATTTATTTAGTTCAATGCCATCGGTAGCCGGTTCTGGATCTTCTTCGTCTGGCAGCAAACTAAGGCGTTTGTAATGGTTGTAGACCGCCACGGATAATACCTTTTTGGCTTCGCTTTGACCAATGACATGTTCGTCGAGGTACTCTTTGATTTCCCGTGGCTTGGGAATATCTTCAAATTTGATCTTTGGGGGCGGACTTTTCTGCTGATTTTTTTCCGGCGATCGCGCCACACTAGGGGGCATGCCTGCCGCGTTTTCCATCAACTCTTCATCAAGAATCTCATTGCAAAGCTCTACGCATTCATCGCAAATATAAACGCCCGGTCCAGCAATTAGCTTTCGGACTTGCTCTTGGGACTTGCCACAAAAAGAGCATTTAAGGTGGGAGTCATATTTAGACATAAAGTTTTTCGTAGAGCCTCTTGGTCAAGATGGGCAATAAGGTTTAAGTAGCGTCCGGGGTAATAACCTTGTCAATGAGGCCATACTCGCAGGCTTCTTCCGCTGACATATAAAAGTCGCGCTCAGTATCTTCCGCCACTTTATCAAATGGTTGACTTGTATGGTCAGCAATTAAAGAATTCAACTTTTCTTTAATGTATAAAATCTCTTTAGCCTGAATCTCAATATCAACAGCTTGACCTTGAGCACCGCCCAAAGGCTGGTGAATCATGACGCGCGAGCTAGGCAAAGCCATGCGCTTCCCTTTTGTACCACCGGACAAGAGAAAAGCACCCATGCTGGCGGCAATCCCGTAACAAATTGTCACGACATCGGGGCGAATCTGCTGCATCGTATCGTAAATAGCCATCCCCGCATAGACAGAGCCACCGGGGGAGTTGATATAAATCTGAATATCTTTCTCGGCATCTTCTGCATCAAGAAATAGTAGCTGTGCCACGATGGAGTCGGCCACGGTATCGTCAATGGCGCTACCTAGGAAAATAATTCTTTCCCGCAGCAGGCGCGAGTATAAATCAAAGGCACGTTCGCCCATTCCAGATTGTTCGACAACCATCGGCACAACAGCGCTACCCATGGAAAATGCGTAGGGGTTAGATTTGCTGAGTAAGCTCTGGTAGGAGGTGAGTGACTGAACCATAGTGGTGCGATCGCCTAATAAAAATCAAAAAACGAGTTGAAATCAAATTTGGTTTACAAAATCGTAAAACCCATCACCATGATAGCGACAAGCGGAATATACTGCATTACTTTGACCCCAGTCGCTCCACTGATTTTCTTTAGGTGACAGCACCCAGACTAAAGACGCGTCCAATGATTTCTTCAATAGGTGGATCATTGATACTCAAATCCAAAACAGGTAGCTGTTCTAAAATTTGTGAGATTTGACTGGTTAATTGTTCTTGTTTAACGAGAAAACAAATTTCTTGGCCATTGATACTTTCCACTTCTCCAAAGCGAGTGAGCTGCTCTCGGCTATAAACATTTGCCAGCTCAACTTTCACTTCGCGATAGGGCGAAAAATCGCTCAGGAGCTGATCGAGGCTACCGTCGTAAATTAATTGTCCTTGGTGAATGAGTAAAACCCGTTCACACAGGGCTGTAATGTCAGCCATATAGTGACTGGTTAATAAAATTGTTGCGCCGTAGCGTTGGTTATATTCCCGCAGGAAATTTCGCACGGCCACTTGGGCATTCACATCTAGTCCGAGGGTCGGCTCGTCCAGGAACAGGACTTTGGGGTGGTGGAGTAGGGCGGCGAGGAGTTCGGCTTTCATGCGTTCGCCGAGGGAAAGCTTGCGAATGGGCTGGGTCAGTTTGCTGTCTAGGGAAAGCATCGCACTGAGTTCGGTTAAGCGTTCTTGGAAAATATTTTCTGGAATATCGTAGATGGCGGCATTGATGCGCAAGGAATCAAGGGCGGGTAAATCCCAGAGGAGTTGTTGTTTTTGCCCCATGACTAAACTAATTTTGCGCAGAAAGCTAGATTGGCGACGGAATGGTGTTGCTCCGGCGACTTTTACTTGTCCCTGGGAGGGATGGATTAAGCCGGTGAGCATTTTAAGGGTTGTGGTTTTTCCGGCACCGTTGGGGCCAAGGAAACCGACCATTTCGCCGGGCTGGATGTGAAATGAAATATTTTCGACGGCTTTAATGTGGCGATACCGCCGTTTAAAGAAGTGCTGGATCGTACCTTTAAGACCGGGTTCTTTGAGGGCAACGGGATAGGTTTTGCTCAGTTGCTCAACTGCAATGATGGACATGGGGCACTCCGAAAGGGCGATCGCCGTATTTATTAGATATTTGTGGGTTATTGATGGGAACTAAGATTGCGCCCCAAAATGAAACGCACAAGAAATTATAAAGCAGAGACAAGTTGCCTCTGCTCGTATTAAGCCATTGATGGGCTGAGTTTCAAGTCACCTTAGATTTCTTCCGCGGCTAGGGCTGGACTCCGTTCCATAATGGTCGCTTTGTAGGGAATCACTCCGGTTTCTACACTCCCCAAACAGCGGGCTGCGCCGAGGGAAAGGTCTAGGTTACGGGGGGCAATGTAGGGACCGCGATCATTTAATCGAATAATGACGCTTTTCTGATTGTCGAGATTTGTCACTTTCAAAAAAGTGTCGAGGGGCATGGAGGGATGTGCTGCGGTAAAGGCGTACTGGTCATAGATTTCACCATTGGCTGTTAGGCGACCATGAAAATAGGGGCCATACCAAGAAGCTAGACCATCGAGGGCTTGGCTTGTTTCTTCAATTTGATACATGTTCGTCTGGGCTGTGATCAAATCTAAGGCTGGTACACCAAAGGCGAGGCGTAAATTATTTGCCCAACGGATGGCGAGAATTTCGTAGTTTTTGATGTCTTCGCGGGTAATGGTTTCGTCAATGACAAATAGTATTTGTTCTCCCATGGCGATCGCCGGCTGTTCTTGGTGCAGCTTCGGCGTAATCGCTGTGGCGTTAAACACTTCTGTTTCCACTAGGCGCTCTAAACGCTGGGCTAACAGGTTGGCTTTCTCTTGGGAACGAACGGTTGCCACCAAATTCCCCTTGACCCAAACTTCATAATCAGATTCTAGGGGCGCTGCCACCGCCTGGGGGCGATCGCTGACGAACCGAGCAGTTTCGGCATTAGATGCGGTTTGGGACGGTGCATTATTCGTGGGATTGGCCATGGGCTTACTCACCACTGCCACGGGGCTAGTTGCCACTGGCTCTGCTTGGGCTAAACGTTCAAGGCCAACAAGGCGCAGTAATCTCTGGACAAAGCTAGAAACAAAGTTGGAAAATCTAGAGGGTGTCGGGGCTTTAATCTTTGCTGTCGCGATCGCCTCAGGGCGTGCCGTTGTTTCTGTCACCAACTGACATAGAGGATTTTCTGCTAACCTCTCACGCTGGGACGCAAGCTCTGCTTCTGCAAGGACGGTTTCACCGCCGAGGGAGCCCTTTGTTTGGTCAACATTTGACTCGGCTGCTGCGGGTGACTGGAGCGTAGCCACAACATCCGCGGTGTGATTTCTGTCGAAGCGATTATGGGACTTTGACGGAGGCTCCATCGTGGCGATCGCCGGCACAGGGACAAACTCAGTCGCCGTGACAATCATAGAAACCCCTAAACCAGACAGAAATCCCGTCAGTTTTGATAAGCGCATAAACAAGTGGAATTTTAAAATTCAGAGAAAGTATTGTGATACTGCAATCCCGATGTTTTAAAACATTAGGTAGAGAGCTATCAATGCAAGTAAAATTTGTTTCAGTCTAAAGTTTTATAACCCAACAATTCCTGTGGAAAACCGGGCGATCCCCGACCTTAATGGTACAAAATACCTATATCGCGGACTTCCACAACCTAAAAAAAAAAGCTAAATTTCCTGATAGATAGGGGTTTGCTCGCCAATAAAGAAGATCAGGCTAAAGCGCCTATTATGATTTCTTATTTAAAAGCTTTGCTGATTGTTTGAACTAAAATCAATAAGCAAATCAAATATTCTTGCGTCGTCTTTTGTTCTTTTGAATACAGTCGTCTTTATAAAAAATCATCCTTTAGAGGGAGATGAATCACTTAAGTTCTGATCAAGAAGCTTTTTTGCGTGGGTTAATGTCGGGCTTGAGGCCGGGACAAATTGAGTTGGCGCAGTGGCAAGCTGGGGCAATGGCAATTTCGGCAGTACCGGGTTCCGGGAAGTCCCATGCCTTGGCGATCGCCGCCGTGATGACCTTGGCGCGACAGCAACTGCACCAGCAAAAACAGTTAGTGGTGGTGACCTTTACGCGGTCGGCAGCGAGCAGTATTAAACAGAAAATTTGTGCTTATCTCAAGGCGGCGCGGTTACCGGCAGTGGGCTTTACGGTGCAAACGCTCCACGGGCTGGCCTTACAGATTGCGAGTCGCCATCCGGAAGTTTCAGGGCTGGACTTAGAACGGGTGACCTTAACCCATACCCACGCCAGTCATCCAGTGATGCAGGAGGCGGTCGAGCTATGGATTCAAGAAAATGAGGGGCTGTTTCAAGGTTTATTGGCAGGTAAGCAGGAGGATCAGGAGGAGACGGAACGGCTGAGGCGGCAGTTTGCCCTTAGGACAGAAATCTTGCCACAGTTGGCACAAACGGTGATCCATGAGGCGAAAAGCTCTAATTTGCAGCCTGCTGAGCTGGCCTATTTGGGAGATCTCAGGGGCGATCGCTACTCCTTGATGACGGTGGCCGCAGGTTTATACGAAAAATATCAACAGCTCATGTGCCTGCGTAATTTGATTGATTATGACGACATGATTTTAGGGGCTTTGCGAGTTTTAGAGGTGGAGGAGTTACAGGATCTTTGGCAAACTCAGATTTATGGGGTTTTTGAGGATGAGGCGCAGGATTCGAGTCCCCTCCAGGAAAAGCTTTTATCGCTTCTCGCTGGCGATCGCGTGGCGGGGAAAACGAATTTGGTGCGGGTGGGGGATCCCAATCAGGCGATTAATTCCACTTTTACACCAGCCGATCCCTTTTATTTCAACCGCTTTTGTGAAGAGGTCTATTGTGCTGAAATTCAGCAGGCGGGACGGTCGAGTCAAACCATCATTACAGCGGCCAATCAACTATTGTCTTGGGCAGGGGGACAATCAAGCCCTGAGCGGCGTGCCTATCGTCTGCAAGATATTACCCCTGTGGCAGCGGATGATCCGCAACGGAATGCTAATCCTGCACCGACAGGGCAAGGGGTTGAAATTGAGCAACCGGACAATATTTACCAAACGGTTGAGTTAATCGGCGATCGCCTAGAAAAGCTATTCACAGAAAATCCTGACCATAATGCCGCAATTTTGGTGCGTCGTCACCGCCAAGGGAAATTTATCGCAGACATTTTAAAGGAAAGATTTCGCCACAGTGCTTTTGGGATGTATGAAGCCCAAGAGGGAAATAATCATAGCCAGATCCCTGCTGAAATTTATGCCATTTTGCGATTTCTCGACCGCCCCCATTCCCCCGATTGTCTCCGGGATGCGCTCCAAGTATTAGGCGATCGCCAGCAAATTGCCACCCAAGATTTAAGTCGCCTTGCCGCTTACCCCGAAAAATTCCTCTACCCCGCTCCCCTCGACCCGCTACCAGACCAACCGCAAATCCTTGAAGCACAGGCACTATGCGATCGCCTTTTGCAAGCCCGTTGGGAATTACCACACCATCAACTCATTCCTTTTTTGGCAATGACCCTCGACTACCGAGCAACAGAGTTGGCAACAGTGCAAAAATTATCCGAACATATTGCCCAAACAGTCACAGACAAAAAATCCCTCCAGCAGACCCTCAGTATTTTGCAAGAGCTAATACGAGACGGCTTTAAAGATATTGATGAAGATAGCGAGTCTGTTTATACAAAAAAAAATCAAGTGACCATTTTGACCATGCACAAGTCAAAGGGGTTGGATTGGGATTATGTCTTTGTGCCGTTCCTCCACGAAGATGAAATCTCCGGAGCCGGATGGGTTCCCAATGCCGCTAAATTTTTAGGCGATTACACCTTAGCAGAGGTCGCCCGTGCCCAAATTCGGCAGTTTGTCCACCGACAAGAACACACTGCTTCGCGGCAAAACTTTTCTGATGCTGCGGCTGCTTGGCAGGAAGCCCAGCAACTCAAACAGGAAGAGGAATATCGTTTACTATATGTGGCCATGACCCGCGCTAAACGTTTGCTCTGGCTATCAGCCGCGAAGGAAACTGCTTTTTCATGGAGTGTGTTTAAACCGCATCAAAGCTCCCTAAAAACTAAAGAAATGAGCCGTGCCTTGCAATACCTACGAGCACAACAGTAAATGACGCTGGTTTGGCTTGAGGGATTACATCTGCAATTTTTAGGGAGATGGGGAGACGCGGGAATGATAGGTGAATTTAAGAGTTGCAGCGACTAAACTTGATGGCGAAACGGATTGTCAAATCATGCTGGCATCTGCACCCAGAGACTATCGGGAATGGCTTCAAAAAACACTGGTGTTTTGCCTTTCATTTCTCCGTCTAATACTAATTGTTGGGGCGGGTCTGTTTGAATGGTGACTGTGGGAGTCCGTAGAGAAGTCACCGCCGGATGCTGCGCTTCGTTGTCCTGGAGAGCTGATTGAAAGAGTTCGTAAGATGCGCTCAAAACTCCTAGTACAGGGTCATCTGCGGCAGGCATGGTTAAAATTGTCACATCTAATAGGCCGTCTTTGCCTGAGACTGTTTTGGTTCCCTGCGCCAAAATAGAAGTGCTTGGGGCAAGGTTTGCCACGGTGATTGCTAGTACATTTTTGTATTCTGCTTGGCGATCGCCGCAGTCAAGGGAAGCACTGAAAGACTGCAATTGCTTTAACTGTTTCACTGCCGTTGCAAGGTAGGCCAGCACACCAAATTTCTGCTTTGTTTCACGGTCAGTTTGATCAATGGTGGCAGCTTCTAAGCCAATGCCGGCTAACAAGGTCATAAAGTCCCCTTGACAGGTCGCCCCATCAATTTTTTGAGGTTGCCCCGATAAGACGACATCACAGGCTTTACTAATATCTGTGGGTAAATTTAATGCTGCCGCGAAAGCGTTAGCTGTACCCCGTGGAATGACAGCCATCGGAACATCGGTATTTGTCAAGAGAGAAGCAACTTGGGACACAGTCCCGTCACCGCCAGCAGCAATCACCAACTCAGCTCCTTCTCGAATGGCTTCTTCCGTAATCGCGGCAGCGCTTTTATCCTGCGCTGTAAATCGAATATCGAGCGCTACATGATCGATAAGCTGTGCTCGAATTTTTTCGAGGTCTTGGGGGGCATTTCCTGAGCCTGAAACGGGATTGAACACTAGGCAAACTTTTTTCATGGAGCCTCCGATGATGAGCTTTAAAGTACGGTGGCGATCGCCTGTTCTAATTCCAGTTGAGATAAATCTGTGACGATAAAAACCTCTTGTACAGACTTTCCCTTGCGGGCGATGACCTTAAAGCCACCGCGCAGGGGCACAGATACCCGCAATTTGAGCTTGGGGATATTGCCTTTCGCCCGACCAAGAGCCCCCGGCGTAATGGTGCGAATACCTTGGTAGCCCACCAACTTTTTGAGGATCGGAATTAAACCATCAAGGTGGGTGGAATGGTTCCAGACTAAGCGACCAGACTCATCAGAACTATTCATTTAAGCCGCCTCTAGGGGAGCCATCGTTAAACCCGCGCGACGCAACTGTTGATGATAGAGCTCTGCAGGTTCTTGGGGGCCAACCCAAACGATCGCCTGGCCGTCAAAATGCACTTGATTCGTTAAATCCCAGGCGCGATCGCTGGTCATATTGGGAATATAAGTCATCAGAGCTTCCGCTACACCTTGAAAGGTATTGACATCGTCATTGAGTACAATCACCTTAAAGTTTGGATAAGGCTTACGGATGGTTTTACTTGCGCTTTCTGGAGTGAGAGTCGGAGCCGTTGCCATAGAAATGCGTCAGTGGTAGAGGAATAAAAAATACTGGAAAAAATGTAGCAAACCCCTTTCTCTATAAAGCTTTGAGGGATTTGATGCCAGCACTACATACCCATTCATTCTAAAGAGCTGTTTCTGAAATGACAACCTGAAGGAGGATTTGATCTTAGAACTCTAAAAATTTGGCGATCGCCATCACTCTAAAACTTTTTGTCACTAATTTTTAATTTACTATTGCCTTTCTTGAAAACCGATGCTAGATTGTATAACTGTGTTGAGCAACACAAAAGGGTCGTTAGCTCAGCGGTAGAGCACTCGGCTTTTAACCGATTGGTCCAGAGTTCGAATCTCTGACGACCCATTTTTTTGAGAGTCCTGCAAGATCAAACATCTTGGCAGGATTTTTGAGTTTTTAGACGACTTTTTTCGCGACGTGGGCAAACGAGTATGATGGCGTTGTCAGAATTTTGCAATATTTAAATTATTTTTATGGCTTGGCAACGTCCGGATAATCGCACCTTTGATCAACTACGCCCTTTCAAGTTTGAGGTGGATTTCACAAAATTTGCCAAGGCTTCTGTGTTGACATCCTGTGGCGATACCAAGGTTTTATGTACGATTTCAGTCGAAGATCGCGTGCCACCTTTTCTGAAAGATAGTGGGCAAGGTTGGCTGACGGCAGAATATCGCATGATGCCGGGTGCAACGCCAGAACGTCAGCGGCGGGAATTTATGAAACTGTCCGGGCGTACCCAAGAAATTCAGAGGTTAATTGGTCGGAGTCTGCGGGCGGCAGTGGATCTCGAAGCCCTTGGGGAAAGAACGATTACGGTCGATGCGGATGTGATGCAGGCTGATGGTGGTACACGCACAACTTCCATTACAGGTGGTTTTGTCGGGGTGGCGATCGCCCTCAATCGTCTAGTGAAAGAAGGTATTCTCGAAAAATCACCCATTATTGCTCCCGTTGCTGCCATTTCAGTCGGTCTCATCGAAGGAGAAGCCTTTCTTGATTTGAACTATCCCGAAGATTTTGCCGCTGATGTCGATTGCAATGTGGTGATGATTGACGGAAAAAATCTCATCGAAGTGCAAGGTACTGCGGAGGCTGGCAGCTACACGCGCGCCGAACTCAATCAAATTCTTGATGTGGCGGAAACAGGAATTCAAGAACTCACCGAACTGCAACAACAAGCGATTCAAAGTGCCAATTAAATAAGCCGACATTGACTGCAGCTATTGATTTATCTAAATGAGTTTAAAAACCGTTATCGATGAGCTGAAAAGACGGCACAATATCTCTGGTCGTAGAAATATTACGGTCGCTGTTTGTGTAATCGGTTCTCATACATCTGTCATATATGCAGTAAGCGGAAGAAATAACAGCTATGGTGGTTTGCCATTGCCACAGCAACAAAATCGTCAGTTCACACTGATAAATCCGCCGCCGGGACATGATCGTGACGCTGATTCAGAATACAAAGTACTGGAATACATTGCGTCGATGTACAGCAACTCCCATAACATTAGCGGTACAATTCGCTTACACACAGAACGTGCACCATGCCTTTCCTGTCAGGATGTCATTGTTCAATTCAAGAGGCGTTTTCCTAACATAATTTTGAAAGTTAGTCATAGTTATTCGTAGGATTGAGAAAATCATGAGTATCGTTACTAATCATCCTCTGGACTTTTTAAAAAATAACCTCAAGGACAATAAACCCTGTTCTCTAAATGAAGTAAGAGAACTTGAAAAGGCATTGGATATTTCTCTTCCCCAAGTCTATATCGACTTATTGTTAATCCTAGGTCACGGGGCACGAGACTTTTGGAAAGGCGAAGACTGCTTTTTTAAGCATTTACCTTCACTTCAAGTATGGGCTGCGGAGTTATTAGATGAAGATAAGTCCCTAGTAAAGCTGCCTTCTGATGCTTTCGTATTCTTTATGCACCAAGGTTATCAATTCAGCTTTTTTAAAACTTCTGAAGGTCAAGACCCACCAATTTATCATTATTCTGAAGGGCAAAATAATAAGATCTTTGTCCAAATTCACGACTGCTTTAGTGATTTTTTAGAGGCAGAAATTAACTTATTTAGTGAATACAACTAAACTATAAATATTCACCATATCCTGATTACCTTTTTACTCTAAATATCTGGTGTCTCTACGGTAAGATGTGAGCCTGGAAATCTAATCGGAGACCACCGCCATGCTCGCAAAACGAATTTTACCTTGTTTAGACGTTAATGCCGGACGAGTTGTGAAAGGAGTAAATTTCGTTGATCTCAAAGACGCAGGCGATCCCGTCGAATTGGCGAAAGTCTATAACAACGCAGGCGCAGACGAACTCGTTTTTCTCGACATTACCGCCACCCACGAAGACCGCGACACCATCATCGATGTGGTCTACCAAACCGCCGAACAAGTTTTTATTCCCCTGACCGTGGGCGGTGGCATCAGCACAAAATCCCAGATCAAACAATTACTACGAGCCGGAGCCGATAAAGTCAGCGTCAATTCCTCAGCCGTTCGTAACCCTGATTTCATTAACGAAGCCGCCGATCACTTTGGTGCTCAATGTATTGTGGTGGCGATCGATGCCCGTCGTCGCGTTGATCCAGAAAATCCCGGTTGGGATGTTTATGTGCGTGGTGGCCGGGAAAATACAGGCATCGACGCATTAACTTGGGCAAAAGAAATGGCGAAAAGGGGCGCGGGTGAATTGCTGGTAACCAGTATGGATGCCGATGGCACACAAGCCGGATATGACCTGACCTTAACGAAGGCGATCGCCGCAGCCGTAGAAATTCCCGTGATCGCTTCCGGGGGCGCAGGCAATACCCACCACATTTACGAAGCCCTCACCGAAGGCAAAGCCGAAGCTGCCCTCCTCGCCTCCCTGTTGCATTATGGTCAATTAACCGTTGCCGAGATTAAAACTTATCTCCAACAACACAAAGTTCCCGTGCGTCCCACTTGAAATTACGAAGACTTCCTTAAAAAAGTTAACGAAAAGATATTTATGCGATAAGCAGAACTTGACAAAAATCTTTCAAGACCCTTTTTCGACTAGTATTGTCACCCACTTGCCTCTAATCCCCATCAATAGGGACATCGAGAAAAATACCCAAATCTTAAGATACCCTGAATGTTCTCCCTAGTGGCATAGAGAGATGTACTAGAATAGATATCAGTTAACAAAAATTAAAATATGCTGGTTCCAATTCTCATATTTAATGTTGCTCTGGTAGCGTGGTCGCTTCACCTTATGCAACAAGCATTTGACCAACAGGAGTTTTCTCTAATGTTGGCAGGAACCCTTGTGGCATCATCAGCAGCAGGAATGATGGTTGTTTATTTTCTGATGAATAATTGCCTAAGCACCCTTCTACTAACTTGATCTTTTCCGGGGAAGAGTCGGCTCAAGATTTTCTCGCAATAAAAAAATGCCGGCCTTTGAGACCTAGCTGTCGCTACTGTTGAAATTTTTAGGACAAAGGGCAAGTGAAGTGAAGAGAATGCGGAAATAAATAACGAAACGCGACAATATTGGCATTGTTACCACCAAATTTGGGAGCTAATGAGCTCAAGCAACCTCTCCGTCACGTGTCATTACTGCTGGGCTTTGCTTAACCTGAAGTCAAATTACCCTAGAGCACTTTGGGCAGAGCCATAGAGAGATGGGGCATTTCGTGAAACACCCCACCGACTATCTTTTTCTCGGAACTGATTACGAATGTATTAATTACGAACTTCGATATTTGAGATATTAAGGGCTTCGACTAATTTGCGGACTGCTGCCACCATCGCTAAAGGATCATTGAGCTTATTAATCGCTGAACCAACACCAATGCCTTGAGCACCAGCGGCGATCGCCATAGGAGCCGTCACATCAGACAAACCAGACGCACACATTACAGGCACATCAACCGCACGGGCGATCGCGTGAGCCGCCGCAAGAGTCGGCGCAGCCTTTTCAATCAAGCCCAGAGTTCCCGCACTGATGGGATGGCTCGCCTTACCACCTTCCGTTTGAATAATATCCGCGCCAGCTTCAACTAGAGCCTCAGCGAGGACAACCTGCTCATCAAGCGCCAAAATGTGAGGCACAGTCACCGACAACGTAATCTTCGGCAATAGCGCACGGGTTGCTTGAGTGAGTGCCAAAACCTCTGGAGCCTCAAAACGACGACCCTCTTCATAGAACGCATCAAAATTACCAATCTCAACGAGATCTGCACCAGCCTCTACCGCTGCGGCCAAAACTTCAGCATCCACCGCCGACACACAAACAGGCAAAGAAATAGCTGCTTTAACGAGGCGAATCAACTCTGCATCTGCCGCGATATCGACGAATGTAGCACCGCCCATTTCCGCCGCCCGTGCGACAGCGAGCACATTTTCCTTGTCTAAATTCTTAAGACCACTAATAACCTTTAATGCCCGACCTTGAGCAAAAGCGTCTTTTAGCATGACATCCATAAAATCAAACATGTACTTAATATTTTCAGTTCCCTATAGTGTATCCTCCAATGTTCCGAGCACCGTTACTAACGGCATGATTTCAGTAAAATTAACGCCAGACCCATGCCACCAAAAATTATTGTTACCAAAAGCACATGACTAACGCTGAACTTCCCCCTGAGCAATGTGATGCCAACCTTGTGGCCTGTATTAAAAGTTTAGGAATTCCGCAGATTGACCGCCATATCTTTATCTGCGCCGATCAAACTAAGCCGAAATGTTGTGATAAAGCCGCAAGCATCGAAGCGTGGAATTACTTAAAAACACGTCTAAAAGAATTAAAATTAGACCGTGTATCGACGGAATCACCCCACATTTTCCGGACAAAAGCAAACTGTCTCAGAGTTTGTAACCAAGGGCCAATTCTTGTTGTTTACCCCGATGGCATTTGGTACCGGCAGGCTACACCAGAGGTTATTGAGCGCATTATCCAAGAACATCTCCTCGGCGATCGCCCAGTGACAGAATATGTCATTGCTGAACATCCCTTACCCCAACCGTAAAACTTTACACAATCAACCCATAAACTTTGACACATTTTCATGTGGTGAAAGGGGTTTGGTTGCTAAGATTTGACTAACATTGCAGAACCTTTCAAAGTATGAGCGACTCCCTCAACCCCCAAACCACAAAATTACTTCTCATTGATGATGATCCGAACCTGATTCTTTTGGTGCAAGATTATCTCGAATTCCGGGGGTATCAAATTATGACCGCCAATAACGGTGCGGAAGGTTTGAAAGCCCTCGAAGCAGACGTTCCAGACTTGATCATCTGTGATGTGATGATGCCAGAAATGGATGGTTACTCATTTATTCAAGAAGTGCGTAAAGATCCTAAAACAAGTTGGATTCCGGTTATTTTTCTCTCTGCGAAAAGCCAAATTCAAGACCGCATTCAGGGTTTAAACCAAGGTGCTGACGTTTACCTTGTGAAGCCTTTCGAGCCAGAAGAGCTGGTTGCTCAAGTTGAATCATCCCTGAGCCAAGCAAAGCGGATGTTAAATTATTCCGGGAGCGGCAACAAGTCTTCGATGATTCAGGTACCGAGTAATGTGGAGCTGACACCGACAGAGACTAAGGTTGTCAGTTTTGTCTCCCAGGGACTATCCAACCGAGAAATCTCTGAAAAGCTCAATGTTAGTCAGCGCACCATTGAAAGTCATGTTTCGAACATGCTGAATAAAACTAATTTAAATAACCGCACAGAGCTAGCAAGATGGGCGATGGATAATGGTTTAGTCTAAATACTTGACAACATCTGGTTGGGGTTTGCTATACTCAATTTCGGTTAAAAAACCAATGCCCACGTAGCTCAGTTGGTAGAGCAGCTGATTTGTAATCAGCCGGTCGCAGGTTCAAGTCCTGTTGTGGGCTTTTTAAATACCTGAATTTAGTAGGTTAAAAAACGTTATTCCTTTAGGGGAGATGGCAGATGACGGCAGAAATTATTTGTGTCGGCTCGGAAATTTTGCTGGGCGATATTGTCAATAGTAATAGTCAGTTTTTAGCGCGGGAATTGGCAAACCTTGGTATTCCACATTTTTTTCAATCTGTTGTTGGCGATAATATTCAGCGCATTCACTCTTTGCTTGATATTGCGATCGCCCGCCAATCTAAAATTCTTATTTTTACGGGTGGGTTAGGGCCAACGCCTGATGATCTGACGACTGAGGCGATCGCCACTTATTTTGGGGCGGAGCTGGTTGAACAGCCAGACATTATTCAAGATATCGCCGAGAAGTTTGCGAAGCGGGGACGCACAATGGTGGCGAGTAATCGCAAACAGGCCTTAATTCCCCAAGGCGCTGCTGTACTACCGAATCCTATTGGCACAGCCCCCGGCATGATCTGGCAGCCAAAGGAAGATTTAACAATTTTCACTTTTCCCGGTGTCCCCTATGAGATGCACCGAATGTGGCAGGAAACAGCCGTTCCTTTTCTGCGGAGGCAAGGGTGGGGACAGGCAATCATTTACAGTGAAACGATGCGCTTTCGAGGTATTGGCGAATCAACCTTGGCGAGTCAGGTTAATCATTTATTTGCCCAAAAAAATCCGACCGTCGCCCCCTATGCCTCGAAAGGAGAAGTGAAATTGCGGGTATCGGCACAGGCAGACTCCATTGCCGCAGCTCAACAGCTGATCAAACCCGTTGTCAACGAGGTTAAGGCGATCGCCGGATTAGATTATTTCGGTTCCGATGATGAGACTCTCGCCAGTATAGTTGGCAAACTTCTGGGCGATCGCCAACAAACCCTAAGCGTGGCAGAATCCTGCACAGCCGGAGGGCTAGGGAGCATGATTACCAGCGCCTCCGGAAGCTCACGCTACTTTATCGGCGGTGTCATCGCCTATCAAAACCGAATTAAGCAAGATGTACTTGGGGTGAATCCTCAAGATCTAGCCTCCGTCGGTGCAGTCAGCGAAACCATCGCCGCACAAATGGCATTGGGAGTAAAAAAATATTTGCAAACAGATTGGGCGATCGCCGTGAGCGGTATTGCGGGCCCAAAAAGTGACGATACAACAAAACCCGTGGGTATGGTCTGCATTGCCTGGGCAGATCCAAATCATCAAACAACCAGTAAAACCTTCTATTACGGCGAAAATCGCGCCCGGGATTTAATTCGGTTGCTCAGCACCTGCGATGCCCTCGACGGCCTACGACGTCAACTCCTCACCGCCTAGTGTTGCGAGTTACGAAGAGAAGTAACCCTACGCAACATCACGAAACAAAACGCAAAGTAAAGGGCGGTTATCCTCAACCGAGTCTGCCCCGACCCAAAAAAGTTGTGCTATTCTTAATATATCTATAAAGACAACGTGTTCTAGATTGTTTGATTTGTGATTAGATAAGCTCAGAGCACATAGAAATTACAGGAGTTTTCTTTTAGATGGGTTATATCGAAAAAGTGCTAGAAAAACTCAAAGAGTGGGCTGGTAAAGTGATTGAGACTCTTCTTGGTCCCACACCAGAACCTGAGCCTGAGCTTATCCCAATTCCTGTAAATGACCGTCGCCGTCGTTACTAGGATTTTTGTGTTAGGCGATTTTAATAGGTTTTTTTTGATTTGAGTTGGAGAATAAGTGACGCAGTTTAAAGTACTGGCAATTCACGGTCCAAACTTGAATATGTTGGGGGTCAGGGAGCCTGAAATTTATGGGTCTCTGACCCTCTCTCAGATCAATAGTCGGTTGGCGGCAGAAGCTAAAGGTCTTGACGTGATTTTAGAAACTTTCCAGTCAAATCATGAAGGGGCACTAGTGGATCGGATTCAAGCTGCTTTTGGTAACATTGACGGCCTGTTGATTAACCCGGCAGCCTATACTCACACGAGTGTTGCTTTACGAGATGCCATTAGTGGTGTGGGTATTCCAACGGTAGAAGTACACCTTAGCAATATTCACAAGCGTGAGGCCTTTCGACATTATTCTTACATTGCTCCCATTGCAATTGGTCAGATTTCTGGCTTTGGGCAAGAGAGTTATATTTTAGGATTAAAAGCATTAGTTACCCATTTACAGGAAAAAGTCGCGAAAGAGGTTAAGTCATGACAGGGCTCCAGCGCCGCACAATAGTTTGTTTGTTAACCGCCATCTTTTGTGGTGGCTTGGCGATCGCCCTCAGCCATATCTTTCCGACCCCTGTAGCCGAATCTGTGGATTTTCATCCTTTGTTTAGCATTGCGGAAATGCAACTAATCGGCTTTACGATTTTTGTACAAGGGGAAACATTAGACTTTGAGCGTCAAGGGACGCTTGATTCTAGTTGGCGTATGGTTACGCCTCAAACAGCCCCTGTGAGCCGCGTCAAGATTCAGCACCTCATTAGCCTGCTCACGAGTCATCGTCCGAGTAAATCTTTTATGGTTGCCTCTGAAAATCTTGTGGACTATGGTTTGGACGCTCCTTTCGCTTCTGTGATTTTAAAGTTCAATGATGGCTCGGTACACCGTTTAGCTTTTGGTCATAATAACTATGACCAATCCAAGGTCTATGCCCGGGTCGATGGAACTTTGGAAGTGCGGGTTTTGTCCTCGACGTTTCTTGAGGCCGTTAATCGTGAGTTGTATGAGTGGCTAGAGACTGAGGCGATCGCCGAGATTGTCATCTAAGTCGTGATCTTTTCAAGACGATTCGACATCTCACAATCAGTATTGTATGTTTAACATTTTTGCAGCTAGTACAGTTACATGGTCAAAATCGCAGTCGTTGATTACGACATGGGCAACCTCCATTCCGCTTGTAAGGGACTAGAGAACGCTGGGGCAACCCCTGTTGTTACGGATCAAGTCGATATTTTGTTGGCGGCCGATGCTGTTTTATTACCTGGTGTGGGCGCGTTTGATCCGGCGATGCAACATATTCGCGATCGCCATCTAGAGGAACCGATTCAGAAAGCCATTGAAAGCGGTAAACCATTTTTAGGCATTTGTTTAGGGTTACAAATTTTATTTGAAGCCTCCGAAGAAGGGCAAGAAAAGGGCTTAGGCATTATTCCCGGTATGGTAAAACGTTTTCAACCGGAAGCGGGCATCACCATTCCCCACATGGGCTGGAACCAGCTAGAGATTGCCCAGAAGGATTTGCCGTTGTGGCAAGATTTAGCGGCAGATCCCTACGTTTATTTTGTGCATTCTTTTTATGTTCAGCCTAGTGATAAAACAGTGGATGCTGCGACAGTGACCCACGGTTCCCAGACAGTCACGGCGGCGATCGCCAAAGATAACCTCATGGCCATGCAGTTTCACCCCGAAAAATCCTCTGATATCGGCTTAAAGATGTTGGCGAACTTCGTTAACTGGGTCAAACAAAGCGCCTAAAATAGCCACTAAACCTGCCTAAATTTAGGGATGAAAAACTTAGAGGGGAAAAACGCGCCCCCATATCCAAGACTAATCTCCCAAGACTCATACCTTTTACCTTTAATTTTTCTTTGCTATGGCCCAGATCAAACTCATGCACGCCAAATTGCATCATCTACGGGTTACAGAGGCAAAGCTGGAATATGTCGGTAGCATTACAATTGATCGAACGTTAATCGAACAGGTGGGAATTTTGCCCTTGGAGGAAGTTCACATCTGGAATCTTGAAAATGGCAACCGTCTTTCCACCTATGTTTTACCCGGAGAAGCTAATAGTGGCGTTGTGTGTCTTAATGGCGCTGCTGCCCATCTTTGTCATCCCGGCGATCGCCTCATTGTTGCCGCCTATGAAACAAAAGAGCGTAGCGAAGTTTTAGAAAAAGGCCATTGCGCCAAAGTGATTATCGCTGACGAACAAAATCATTGTGACAAGTTCTTTGAACAACATTTAGAAAGTAACGGTGAAATGGGCATAAATCTTGCCATAACCGATATTGAGTCCATAGAGCCGACAACATCTTTACCGTCACTGTCCGCTGTTTAAGGACAATCGCTTTTGGGGTAAATACACAAAATCATTGCAAATTCGACTGGATCCCAAGATCTGATTAGATAATGTAGACGGACTTATTCGCGATCGCCTTTTTTGTAGTTGTATGATCCTGCTTCTCATTCGAGTTTTACTATGGCTCGTGGTTGGCTACCTCATTTACTGGCTGTTCCTAAAATTCATCCCGAAAAGTCTGTTTGCGGCTTTTGGTGGTGCGGTGCTACTCACCATTATGGTGTTGTCATTTTATGAGCCGTCCCAAAATATCCCAGAGTCAGTTTGGCAATTTTTCATTTTGCCATTTAAGCCTCTCGGTATTGCCCTTTGTTTATTACTTGTGGCCCTAGTCAATATTTTAAAAACCTCTAAGGACAAATTTCTCAAGATTATCTTGTCTTCGTCTTTTTTATTATTACTTCTCTTGAGTACACCAGTCTTTAGTCAACAGCTTGTGCAGCTCTACGAAAATGGCAGTGCCGCTGCGGCGAAAAGAAATCAAAATATTCAAGTTCCTGTCATCGTTTTGTTAGGGCAAGAAACAACTCGTGTTAATTTACCCGGTGGGACACAGATTCAACTCACCGATCGCGGCGATCGCCTACTATACACAGCACAGCTATACCAAGAGCAAGCCCGCAATAATCCCCTCGTCATTATCAGCGCAGGTGTCAGGCAAAATTTTGACGGTAGCGAAAAACTACGCTTCGAAGCCCAAGACATCGAGACCTTTCTTGAACAACGAGGTGTACCAGAAACCGCGATTGTCCGAGATGAAAAGAGTCCCAATATCCGTAGCAGCGCCAAAAGAGTACTGAAGCTTCTAGAAGAACGACAGCTCCAAAACCAGCAAATTATGTTGGTCACCTCTGCTATTAATATGGCGCGGAGCTATTTAACCTTTAAAAGGCTCGGCTTAAACGTCATTGCGAAACCCACAGATTTTTATAGTTTTGCCCAGGATAATGATCAATTAAAACCCCAATTTCGGGGAACAGATTTAATTCCTTCCATTAGCTCCTTAACGGCAACAACAAGGGTAATCGAAGATTTATTTGGCACAATTTACTATTTTTTGCGGGGCTGGATGAGCCTAGATTTTGGCTTTTACATAGGCTAATTTCGTGACCAACTCTGAAAAACAGAGAATTTCGCGGTAGGATAAAAGCTGTTTTAGAAAAGTGCTTTTTATATTAGAAAACTATGTTAAGACGGATTTTGTCTCGCCTCGTGGCACTTGTTTTAGTTGTGACTGTTAGTTTTGCTGGTCTTGCTGGTTGTAGCGGCGAAACTCCTACGGGCATAACGGGCAAGTATGTCGATGACACGTTACTCGTTGTCGAGAACTTGACTGCGGCGATCGAGCTTCCTGCTGATGCGCCTAACCGCAGCGAGGTTCAGGCAGAAGCCCGCCAACAAATGAATGAGTACATGTCTCGTTATCGTCGGGATAGCAAGGTTTCTGGTTTGCGCTCTTTTACAACTATGCAAACGGCTCTAAATGCTTTGGCTGGTTATTACAGTTCCTTTGGTAATCGTCCTTTGCCGAATAAGCTTAAAGCTCGCCTCACAAAAGAGTTTGATAGTGTAAATATTTCTGTAAAACGCGGTATTTAGGCGATCGCCCCAAGCTTGCCTCAAAGATTTTAAGATTAAGTATTTTTATAATCTAAAAAAACCTTTCAGTGACGACTGGAGGGTTTTTTATTGGCCAAAAGAAACGATAAATCTGCGCCGATTACGGATTAGGCAAGACAAAAAATACAAGTAAAATTCAGAAAATTTGGTTTATAAAATAAAAAGCATGATTTATTTAGATTCGGCGATCGCCACCGAAGCATCCCAAGCCATGGCATGGGGGTGGGTGAAGGGCATTACCACGAACCCGACTCTCCTCGCCAAAAGCGATACCGAACCAGCCGCCACCCTAAAGACCCTAGCAAATATTACCGACGGTGAATTGTATTATCAGCTCGTTGGCCAAACCCTCGATGACATGATTCGCGAAGCCCACAAAGCCAAAGATTTAGTTGGGGAACAGCTAGTACTGAAAATTCCTGCCACAGCCACAGGCTTTGCGGCACTCCCAAAACTATCATCCGAAATCACCTGTTCTGTCACGGCCATTTATCATCCGACCCAAGCCCTGATCGCCGCAGAAGGTGGAGCAAAATATGCGATCGCCTACGTCAACCGTGCCACCAGATTCCAAGGCGATGGCTGCGAGTTAGTCAGTTCAATGAAAACCATTTTGCAAGGCAGTGAAACCACCATTTTAGCCGCGAGCCTCAAATCCCCCGCGGAAATTAATGCAGCCATGGTTGCTGGCGCAGACCATATCACCGTGCCCTTTGGACTACTTCAGACAATGACGACCCACAGCTTATCAGAACAAACAGTCAAAGATTTCACCGCCATAGGTCAGGGATTAATATGAGCAGTTCTGAGAGAGTCTTGACTATACTAGAGTAAGTATTTACAAAACTTTACTTGTCTCGACATTAATGAGTGTTTTAAAAAAGCTAAGCAATATCGAATTATTCGGACAACGCGTCACCCCAGAGTTGTTTGCGATTTTGACGGTGTACTTTGTGCAGGGCATTTTGAATTTATCTCGCCTTGCCGTTAGCTTTTTCCTCAAAGACGACCTGAACTTAACGCCAGCGAAAGTTGCTGCTTTAACGGGATTGGCCGCTTTTCCCTGGGTAATTAAACCATTATTTGGCTTTTTATCCGACGGTTTTCCTCTGTTTGGGTATCGACGCAGATCCTACCTCGTCATTTCAGGGTTATTAGGTTGCTTTGCTTGGTTTGCCATGGCAACCTTTGTCGAGACGGCATGGCTCGCGGCGGCAATGATTATTTTAAGTTCGTTGTCGGTGGCCATTAGTGATGTCATTGTGGACTCGGTCGTTGTTGAGCGGGCGCGGCAAGAATCTTTAGATCGCGTTGGTTCGTTACAGTCTTTGACTTGGGCGGTGTCTGCTGTTGGTAGTTTGATTACGGCCTATCTCAGTGGTTGGCTGCTAGAGCAATTTAGTACTCGCGTTGTATTTGGGATTACGGCCTGTTTTCCGCTACTGGTTTCGGCGATCGCCCTGTTGATCATTGAACAACCGCGACCTTCCACCTCCATTCAAGCCACCACAGCTAATATTGGCGGCCAAATTAAAATTTTGTGGCACACAATGCGCCAAAAGGCAATTTTATTGCCCACAGCCTTTGTCTTTTTGTGGCAAGCAACACCCAGCGCCGATTCTGCCTTTTTCTTCTTTGCCACCAATGAGCTTGAGTTTAATCCCGAATTTTTAGGACGTGTCCGTCTAGTCACAAGCATTGCCGCCCTGATGGGTATCGGTATTTATCAAAAATATTTAAAGCAGGTTTCCTTCCGCAATATCTTGGGGTGGAGTACTGTTATTTCCTGCGTACTCGGCTTTACCACCCTGATTTTGGTGACCCATGCAAACCGCGCCATTGGCATTGACGACCGTTGGTTTAGTCTCGGCGATAATTTAGTGCTAACCATGACCGGACAAATTGCCTTTATGCCCGTGCTTGTTTTGTCCGCGCGGCTTTGTCCAGAGGGCGTTGAAGCGACGATGTTTGCGCTGTTGATGTCCATCTGGAATTTGGCGGGTTTACTCTCCCACGAGTTGGGTGGTTTGCTAACAGCATGGCTCGGCGTTACTGAGACAAATTTTGAACACATGTGGCTTTTGGTGACGATCACAAATTTGACGACATTGTTACCGTTAATTTTCGTTAAATGGCTACCTTCGGGAGATCCCCAGGCCGATCTACCCCAATATTCTCCACCAGCGGAACTCTACGAACATCACAATAATGTCACTGGTACTGAGTCACCTTTTTTGCCTACCGTTGAACCCAATTTAATTGGTAGCCGCTCAAAAAATTCGTAAATTTCATTATGGTCAGGTGATTCTTTTCTAGCCAAGAAATTTCGGCGATCGCCCCACAGCATTCAGAAAATCAGTTTCATATTTTTACCTTAAACAAGGACACATTTACTGATGGACTCAACTCTTTTTTTGAAACCAATAGCACCATAGGCCTTGCCCTCAAGGCTTTACAGCAATTGCTTCTCAATTTTAAAATTAACTTACTGGCCGTTAACATCCTGCCTTTCGAAAAAAATTTCAATTGATCTTTATCGATTGAGACAAGTTTAAGATCGCCAAAATAACTGGTAAAAATACGCAATTTAGTACAAACTTTCGTCAGTTCATATGTTTTTAACAAATTTCGTGGCATCATTGATCTAGTACCGATGTTCTGAGCGACATTGTAGGGCGATCGCCACACTAGAAAATTATGGAAAAACTAACCAAAGCCCAAAAAGAATTACACGATTGGCTAGTGGAATATATCCGCGAACACCAGCATTCCCCCTCAATTCGTCAGATGATGGCAGCAATGAAGCTAAAATCCCCCGCACCAATCCAGAGTCGCCTCGAACGATTACGGAAGAAAAAATATATTGACTGGATCGATGGCCAAGCTCGTACCCTAAAGATTTTGTATCCACCTCAAAACGAAGGTGTTCAGATCCTCGGTAGTATTGCCGCCGGTGGTTTAGTCGAACCCTTTACCGACGACCAAACCGATAAATTAATGCTAGCCGGATTAGATAATGCCAACTGCTATGCCTTGCGGGTGACAGGAGACAGCATGATCGAAGATTTCATTACCGAAGGAGATTTTGCAATTATGGAAAAAGTCATCGAGCCAGAACGAGTTAAAAATGGCTCCATTGTTGCCGCGCGTGTAGAGGGCTACGGCACAACCCTAAAGCATTTCCATCGCGAACATGACTATATTCTATTAAAACCAGCCAACTCCAACTATCAACCAATTAAGACCAATCCGACAGATGTACAAATACAAGGCGTATTGATTGGTGTGTGGCGAAGCTACAACTAATAAAATGTCACAAAAAATATTTTGTCTAACCCAATAGCAAACAAAAAAACCGAAAAGAATAGCATCTAAACGGATTTTTGCAATTTAAAACTCAAAAATACCCTAAGCTTCATCGCGACTGAAAGTTAGCTGAGCAGGCGGAAAGCATTGATTAAGTTTGACCTGTACAATTTTTGCTTGCTCCGCTTCTAAATCCTTGCGATAGCCTGCGATATTGTCATTTGCTTCCTGCTGGCTGTGGAAAGGGCCAAAATAATAGATGCAATAGGGTTTGGTCGTTGTAATCTTGAGCCACCAATTACGATTGTAGGGTTGATTGAAATAGTAAAAAACAAAACTTAAGGCAATAGCATAAACGGAAAAAACGATTAAACCAGTCATTGGACTTTCCTCACAACACAAAGTGTTTGATTACATGGTGGCGTTAACGCCACCATGTAATTGTATTACTTTTACCTGTATAAATCTTAAGTTTTTCTTATGAGTCCTCCATTACCGTAATGATTATGGTTTGTGATGCATCACCTCGGAGCAATTCCTTATGTATTTGTAGGTCACTTAATCCTAGCGAAGTTTTTTCTAGGGCTGACACAGCAGTTGAGGAAATTCACAAAACCGTACTATCGTATAAGCTAGATAAACCTATCCCATACTTCAGAACTAATTGCGATGACTGCTGAGAATACAGCTTCCGACAAGGCATTAGAGTTGATGAAAAACTTTGCCGAAAAGTACGCAAAACGTACTGACACTTATTTTTGTGTTGACCCTTCTGTTACTGCAGTGGTAATTGAAGGTTTAGCGAAGCATAAAGAGGAGCTGGGTGCTCCCCTTTGTCCTTGTCGCCACTATGAAGATAAAGAGGCAGAAGTGAAAAACGCATTTTGGAATTGTCCTTGTGTTCCCATGCGTGAGCGTAATGATTGTCACTGCATGCTTTTTATTACGGAAGATAATGATTTTGCTGGGGAACAGCAGGATATCGAGCTTGATTATATTAAAGAAGTTACAAATAAGATGAAGGGCTAGGAACGGTGGAAGTTCCCGCGTCTTTTTTTGATGGTGTACGGCAGCTCAATGAACAGGAGTTTTATTGCTGCCATGACACTTTTGAGGCTCTATGGTTTGAGGCTATGGAGCCTGAAAAATCTTTGTACCAAGGTATTTTGCAAGTTGCGGTGGGTTGCTATCATCTCGGCAATCACAATTTGCGTGGTGCAACGATTTTAGTGGGGGAAGGTTTGCGGCGACTGCGCAAGAGCGGGGAGGAGGTTTATGCTGGGTTTGATATTGTTGATTTTATTGAGAAGAGCGATCGCCTGTTGTCTCAGCTCCAGTACCTCGATCCTGATGATATTGAAACTTTTGCGACGGATATAGCCCATCGATCTGCGTTTCCGAAGCTGAAAGAAATAGTGACAGATTAAAGCTGGTTGAGTATATGGGTGGCGATGCGCTGGGCTGCACCGGGTTGACCCATGCGTTGTTTTCCGTTGGCGGCAATGTTTTGCAGGATGTCGGGTTTTTGGAATAGGGCTTTGAGTTTGGGGGCGATCGCCTCTGGTTTTTTTAGCAAAATTACGGAATGACCTAATAAACGCGTTTGGGCTTCGGCGAAGGCTGGGGTGAATTGGGGGCCATCACCGACAATGGTAAAGGCGGGTTTTCCTAAACCGACAAATTGTTCTGTTGCTGTGCCTGCCATGGCGATCGCCAGATCGGCGCGGTGGAGATTTTTGGCGTAGTTGTTTTGAGAAATAATGAGATGAGCTTTTCCTTGGGTAAAGCTTTGAATATTTGGATCGTCCAATGGCAGATCGTCGGGAATTTGTGGGTTTGGCTGCCACTGAAATTGTTGTAGGGCTTCGCAAAATTCGGCGGTATCAAGGCTGGGGGCGATCGCCGCAATCAAGTTTACGGTTTTGTACTGTTCAAGGAGGGATTGCACAGCGACAAGGATTTTTTGCCAATTGCCCAAGGCTTCCGGCAAGCGCGAACCGGGTAATAAAACCGCTGTTAAAGTGCGTTCTTCTTCGTCTAGCTCTAATTCTGGCGGCTCCAAACCATCCATCATCGGGTTACCGAGATTCACTGCTGCAATGCCGTATTTTTGCAAAATATCTGTGGTGAGGCGATCGCGTGGATAGACAGCTAAACATTTTTTTCTACTTAGCAGCCACCGTTCCCACGGGAGATAAACAGAACCGAACCATTTTTCTAAGCCCGATGTTTTCGATAGCCATTGTCCGTCGCTGTCCCGCAAATAATACTCTGATTTAGCCGTACCAATAAACGCGTAATTAGTGCCACTCAGTAGGGAAAAAATGAGCGGTACAATGTCGCCCACCGCTAAAATCAATGATTGTTCATCAGTTTGTTTTGCCCATTTTTTGACAGCTTTGTATTGTTGCCAAGTGAGTTTAATCAAACCGCCTTTTATATCCCGCGCCAGCTGACGATTATCCATGTAAACAAAGCCGCCGGAGGGCATTTGCTGGGTGCGCCCAATGATGGGAATGTCGAGTTTTTGGTAGGCGTGACCTGTGCCGACGATAGGTAAAGCGGCAAGGCTAATATCTGGATTTTGGTCTTGAATTTCTTCTAAAACTTGTACGGCGATCGCATCTTCTCCGTGACCATTGCTTAAACACAAAATCCGCATCTTTGATCTTTCCCCAGTCGCTTGCCCTTGATTTAAGCATCAAATAGAAAAGTCTGGGTACGCTCATACAATTCCGGTAGGCGATCGCCCAAACTGTGGTCACTATCGAGGGCAATTAATTCGACCCAAGCCTTCCCCGCTGCGTATGCTTCACTCACCCGAAGGGGAACAGTTTCATCGTTAGTGCCATGCAAAATTAGCGTCGGAATTTGATTGGTGAAATGATAATCACAGAAGGTTTCTGCATCCTGAAAAAACTCATAATGTAGGGGGATTTCTTCTTTGTAGCTGTAATGGTAAATCGGTAAAGTGCCCTCACTTTGCCAGCGCTCTAAAACATCTTTACCGAGGCGATCGCGCCAGTTTTTTGTGAATTGAAAGGCTGGAGCTAACAGCACAATTTTTTTGACAAGGTTAGGATATTCCTCCGCCAAAACTGCTGCCGTCAAGCCACCCAAACTCGACCCGATAATGTAGCTTGGCTCTGTCAGTAGCTTTCTCACTTGGTCGATCTGGCGACTAACGGTGAGTTCTCCAAAGTTAGGTTTGTTTAAGTCGGGTAGGACTAAATTCGGCGATCGCCCTAAAAAATACTGCGCTTTGCGGGATTGGGGGCTAGAGGCAAAACCGTGGAGATAGATAGTTTGGGTCATTTCCCTAAAATTTAGTTCCCTAAAATTTGATCATCGGTGGAAAAATCAATGTCCGTTTTATCCCGTCCAGAGACAAGATAATCATTTTCAAAGGACTCTTTAAGACCAGAAATTAAATCGTATTTCGGTGCCCAATCAAGATCATTTAACGCCTTGCTGATATCGGCCATGAAATGTTGAGAGCGCACGGGGAAGGCTTTGCGTTTGCCGAAACTAAATTCTGCTGGATCGTAATAAACGAGTTCTACATTATCAGGATTTTTGCCTGCCGCCTCGGCACAAGCTTGCGCTAAGCCTGTAAATGTGACAAAGCGATCGCCGGAAATATTATAAATTTGTCCAATTGCTTTTTCGTTGCCTAGCACCGCTGCCATTGCTGCCGCTAAATCATAGCAGTGCCCAAACTGTGTAATAAATTGACCATTGCCGGGGATGGGAATTGGGCGATCGCGCACAATGCGATCAAAGAACCAAGCCTCAAGATCATTGTAATTTTTGGAGCCATAAATATAAGTGGGTCGAATGGATGTCCAAGGCAAATCGCTAGCGGCTAGATAGGCTTCCGTTTCGTGTTTGCCCTTGTGGCGACTGTTGGGGTCAACGGCATCACCTTCCTTATGAGGCGGTTGGGAAGTGGGCAGATACACGCCTGCCGAACTAACGTAAACAAAATGTTTAACTTTGCCCGCAAAAATTTCTGCGAGGGGCTGTGTATGGGCTAATTCGCGACCATTATTGTCAAAAACAGCGTCAAAAGATTCGTCTGAGAGTTTTTCTTTGAGCTGGGCTGGGTCTTTGCGATCGCCCTGAATTTGCTGCACACCTTCAGGAGCCGGGTGATTGCCCCGATTAAACAAAACAACCTCATGACCTGCTTTTACCAAAAGTTCGGTGAGGTAGATCCCGATAAAACGAGTGCCACCGATGATCAAAATTCGCATTGTCTTTACCCGAAAACAGCTTTGAAATATCAGTTTACAGGGGCGGCGATCGCCTTTTCAGAAAAATTTTGCTGCAGAAAACCGTCTCCCAATCCATCCCAAGCAATGAACTGTTACATTAGAGGCGTTCAATTTTTTCACCAACAATTTTTTGTTTTGGCATTATGACTGAAACCACGCCCATCACTGATTCGGCAACCGAGCAAACTGCAACGGAACAAGTGGCAACAGAACCGAAACCCACCTATATCAAACTCGCAATGCGGAATATGGTGCGTAAGGGCGGCAAAGCTATCTATCATTTCACGCTGACAACAATAGGTGTACTAGGCTTTTTCGTGTTGGTGGCATGGCTAACTCACTAAGTGATGGATAGGGATATTTTTGTTGAGACGACCTTCGCTGAACAGTTACCGGAGTTGGCGATCGCCCCTTGGCAGGTGTGGTTAGACTCTTGGCTTCAGGACTTAGACGAAACCTTACCGAAAGCTATCGGTTATGAGCTGACCCTCAGATTTACCGATGATGGGGAAATTCACAAACTTAATGCCCAATATCGTCAAAAAGATCAACCCACTGATGTGCTTTCCTTTGCGGCGTTAGAAGACCATCTCGGAATGCCTTTACCAGCATCTGAACCGCTTTATCTCGGTGATATTATCGTTTCGGTAGAGACGGCAAAAAAACAGGCGATCGCCCGCGACCATAGCTTACAGATAGAACTCGGTTGGCTAGTAAGCCACGGTTTACTACACCTTCTTGGCTGGGATCATCCCGACGATGCCAGTCTCGAAAAAATGCTAGATCGTCAAGCATTACTCTTGCGAAAAGTTCAACTTATTCCATAATGGGGTGGATTTACCTAGGGGTGAGATGACGCCAGAAAAACAAACATTGCCAAAAAGCACAGAACGGCGATCGCTGGCTTGGAAAGTGGCACCGGATTTATTTGCGAGTTTTCGTTATGCATGGCAAGGCATCGTCTATGCGACTAGAACCCAACGGAACTTTCGGATTCACCTCGGTATTGCCATTTTTGTCTGGGCAATGTGTTTTTTCTTGTCCTTAAGTTTTCTTGAAACAGCTGTATTAACCGCAATGGTTGCCCTTGTACTCGTCCTCGAACTGATTAATACTGCCCTCGAATCCGTTGTCGATCTGACCGTGCAACAGACCTACCATGAGCTAGCGAAAATTGCGAAGGACTGTGCCGCTGCTGCCGTACTCGTCGGGGCGATCGCCTCATTAGCCGTTGCCGTATTGATCTCATTTCCCCATTTCCGTACCATGCTTACGTCCTAAACCGTTGCCATCAGGAGATTAACCCCCTTGATTATCGTGATCGATAACTACGACAGCTTTACCTACAACCTCGTGCAATACCTCGGTGAACTTGGTAAAGAATTACCCGTCGCCAGCGAGATAGAAGTCTATCGCAATGACAAAATTACCCTCGACGAGATCCGCACCAAAAATGCCGATGGTATCGTGATTTCACCAGGCCCCGGCCGCCCTGACGATGCCGGTGTTTCCCTAGATATCATCCGTGAACTCGGTCAGGAACTTCCCATCCTCGGTGTCTGTCTAGGGCATCAGAGTATTGGTCAAATTTTTGGGGGGAATATTATCGGCGCACCTGTACTGATGCATGGCAAAGTTTCCCAAATTCACCACACCAACCAAGGTGTTTTTGAAGGCTTAGAAAATCCTTTTCCTGCGACCCGCTATCATAGCCTCGTCATTGAAAAAGAAACTTGCCCTGATTGCCTTGAGGTTACTGCGCAGGTAGAAGATGGCACCATTATGGGTGTACGCCACCGTGATTATCCCCACATACAAGGGGTACAATTTCACCCGGAAAGCATTTTGACCACGGCTGGCAAGTCCTTATTACGCAATTTTCTGGTCGCCATTAAACCTGTCCCCGAACTTGCTCACTAAGTTTGCCCACTAAACCTGATAGAGGATTTTTTAGTTACACCATGAAACGTCGACAGTTTATTCAAACCGCTAGTGCTTCTGCATTGGGGGCGATCGCCAGCTACTCCTTATTCAACGGTAACCGGGCAGCCCAAGCCCAAACAGGCTCTGTCTCAGTGCAATGGTATGGGCACACCTGCTTTTTTGTGCGCGGTAATGGTGTCAGAATTTTAATCAATCCCTATAAAGCTGGTGGTTGTACGGCTGGTTATCAAGGATCTTTCCCTGAAGCCGATATTGTCCTGATCACGAGTCAACTGTTTGACGAAGGCTATATCGAAAACCTCAAAGGGAACCCAACGGTACTGTGGCAAGCAGGACAATTTGAAGCTGAAGGTCTTGTCTTTAACGGCATCAGCATGGATCATGCGAATCTAGAGCGTTATCGTGGCTGGCGTTTTCCGGGCAATGTTGCCTGGAGCTGGACAATGGCTGGAGTTGGTTTCCTTCACCTCGGTGGTGCTGGTGAAGAAGTTGATATCGACGATTTTATTTTGGCTGGTGGTGCGGCCGATGTGGTGATGCTCCCAGTGGGCGGCACTGATGCCCATGTCAATAGCTCGCCATCTTTTCCGCCGAAGGGCTATCTGCCGAGTCAAGCGGTAAAAGCCCTTGATTTACTGAGTCCGAAGATCATTATTCCGACTCACTACCTCAGCGAAGCCGCCGCCGATGAGAGCTGTCGCCTAAATCCTGTTGATGATTTCCTTGGTTTGTTGGGAGACACCGTCACGGCGAAAAGACTAGGTACAAACCAAACTCAACTGAGTGCTTCTGGCCTGCCGAAAGATAAAGCGGAAGTGATTGTGTTTAGCGATCGCCCCCTTCTTTAACCGAAAAACACTAATTTTGGTTACTTTAAATGCGAATAATGCGAGGGGCGCAATACTGCCAGTTTCTTAAGATCATTTTCAGTGGAAATTAGGATTATGAAATTACTGCCCCCCAGAAGCTTGGCGATCGCCACCGTGAGCCTCATCACCACTTTCGGCATTAATGAACCATGGGCAGCGGAACCCTCTGTTTCTGACCGTCCAGCGGCCCTGCTGCAACCAGACGATTTTTATCGCCATCTTGAAACAGCATTACTCAATCAAGAATGGCAAACGGCGAATGACCTCACCCGCACACTACTCCTGAACAGTATTTTCCCGAAAAACTACGCCCCAATTCAACCAGAACAGCTTGCCTGCGAGACCTTACAAATTGCTGACGGTATGTGGCGGCAATATAGCGGTGGTCAATTTGGTTTTTCTGTCCAAGGAAATTTGGCAACCCCCTTAACCCAAGCCACAACCCACAGAGATTGGGTCAATCAATGGGGCGATCGCCTTGGTTGGTATCAGCCCACTCCCCCGACAGAACGATCTACCCAATGGCAAACCCGAGACTCTTTCCCCTGGCAGCTCTCCGACGAAATAAACTACAGCACCACAGCCCCCCAAGGTCATTTGCCGTGGATTGGCGAAGATGCCAACAAAATTATTAGCCTAAGCGAAGCAGACAAAGCAACCTGTGGCTCCTGCGCCTACGACGCTTTTTATATGCAATCCGAGCGCTACTAAGAGTATCTGCCCGCCCTTTTTCATCGCCTCCAGACCTGCCAACTGGTGAACGATTAAAATCACTTTTATCGCCATAGCCTTGCGCTTTAGACAAAATTTCTAATACCAAAAAAAGCATACAAAACCGAAAGAAGCCCCTAATATTTCTGTGAGAAGTACTTTTCCAGCAAATTTCAATGAAATATTTTTTTCTAACAGAAGGATGGCAAATTGGTCGCGTTTGGGAATTTGGTGGACTTTGGGATGACGCTGTCTGGAGGCGATCGCCCCGCATTAATCGCACCAATATCGCCATGGAACACAAAGGCGAAAGACTCTGGCTCTACCAAGTAGAAGACCCCATCCTGATGCTCGAAGTTAGCCCCCACCCCACCACCGATAACACATCAAATATCGGCCAAGTGACAATTAAACGCCTAATGACACCCGAAGAGGCGATCGCCCAGCTCAATCAAGCCAATCATCTATCAACCGCCAACAGCCAAACCTTATAAAGCCGTTACATTTAGGTGATTTCCCTTGCCAAGCCATCTAACAATAGTTACACTTCTTTAAACAATCTTCCCTACCAAATCGAGATGACCCCCAGTCGTCTAGACACCGTAGAGAAGAAGACATAAAGCTTAAGTCCCTGTGACAAACAGCATTTATAAAACAAATTTCTTGAGCATGATCTGTAAACTTTTATGAAGATAATTCATCTGAGTTTACGGAGAAATAGCCACCAAAAAGCCGTTTCAATCCAGAACTAGCAATAGTTTGAAGGTTGTAACGTCGATTCCGGCCAAACCTCAATAATAATGAGAAAATGTTTGGTCATAGTAGACACGATTGTTTAGGAGGAGAGTAGTCAATGGGACTACCTTGGTACCGCGTACATACAGTCGTCCTTAACGACCCAGGTCGTCTGATTTCTGTACACCTAATGCACACTGCACTCGTTGCAGGTTGGGCTGGCTCAATGGCACTGTATGAGCTAGCTACTTTTGATCCTAGTGATCCCGTCCTTAATCCCATGTGGCGTCAGGGCATGTTTGTCCTGCCCTTCATGGCACGTCTGGGCGTTACTGGCTCTTGGAACGGCTGGGACATTACCGGTGACGTTGCTTCCAACCCCGGCTTCTGGTCCTTCGAAGGTGTTGCCGCAGCACACATCGTTCTTTCCGGTCTTTTATTCCTAGCTGCCGTCTGGCACTGGGTATTCTGGGATCTTGATCTTTTCGTCGATTCCCGTACTGGTAAGCCCGCATTGGACTTACCCAAAATGTTTGGTATTCACCTGTTCTTATCCGGTCTCCTTTGTTTCGGCTTTGGAGCCTTCCACCTCAGTGGTGTGTGGGGACCTGGTATGTGGGTTTCTGATCCCTATGGCGTAACCGGTCACGTGCAGGCCGTCGCCCCAGATTGGGGTCCTAGCGGCTTTAACCCATTCAGCCCCGGTGGCGTTGTAGCACACCACATCGCTGCGGGTATTGTCGGTATTATTGCTGGTCTTTTCCACCTCAGTGTTCGTCCTCCTGAGCGTCTGTATAAGGCACTCCGTATGGGTAACATCGAGACTGTATTGTCCAGTAGTATTGCGGCTGTATTCTTCGCAGCATTTATCGTTGCAGGTACTATGTGGTACGGCAACGCTACGACTCCTATCGAGTTATTTGGTCCTACCCGTTATCAGTGGGATAGTGGTTACTTCAATACTGAAATTCAGCGCCGTGTAGATGCTGAAGTTGCAGCTGGAGCAACCCTGTCTGAAGCTTGGAACACAATTCCTGAAAAACTTGCTTTTTACGATTATGTCGGTAACAGCCCAGCCAAAGGTGGTTTGTTCCGTACTGGTCCGATGGATCAAGGCGATGGTATTGCCCAGTCTTGGTCTGGACACCCCATCTTTACCGATGCGGAAGGTCGTGAACTCACTGTTCGCCGGATGCCAAACTTCTTCGAGACTTTCCCTGTGGTCATGACTGACTCTGATGGCATTGTCCGTGCTGATATTCCTTTCCGTCGTTCTGAGTCTAAGTATTCCATTGAGCAAGCTGGTGTAACAGTTTCTTTTTATGGTGGTGATCTTGATGGTCAAAGCTTTGATGATTCTGTAACTGTAAGAAAGTATGCTCGTCGTGCTCAGCTTGGTGAGTCCTTTGAATTTGATACTGAGACTTTAGGTTCTGACGGTGTATTCCGCACTAGCCCCCGTGGTTGGTTTACTTTTGGTCACGCTGTATTTGCGCTTCTCTTCTTCTTTGGCCATATTTGGCATGGTTCTCGTACTCTTTACCGCGACGTATTCGCTGGTGTTGACCCTGAACTCGCTAACACTCAGGTTGAGTGGGGCTTCTATAAGAAGGTTGGTGACAAGTCTACAGTTAATGCTGAGAGAACTTAAATTTAGTTGTTTTACGAGGTCTTTTGACCCTCGGTAAGTAACAAAATCAGGTAAAGGAGGTTAGCCGCTAGGTTAGCTTCCTTTTTTTATGTCATGGAGAAATTAAATTGTATGGTGATGACGGTTTTCTACACTAGGTAAGAAAGACGATCCCTTGGCAAGATAGAGTTATTCATTTAGAAGGTTGAAGTCGCTATATGTCTCTTTCTCCAAAGGCTATCTACGATTGGTATCGGGATACTCTTCGCAATCCTAAGTATCGTTGGTGGATTATTTTAGGTACGCTTGCTTATTTAGTTAGCCCTTTTGATCTTGCTCCGGATATTATTCCGATCGCCGGACAGATAGATGATGTAATTTTGGTTTCTTTACTTATTGCGGAGCTATCGCAAATTGTAATGGACATCTTTCAGGCTCGACAAAATGACCTCAAATCTAAAGCTGCTCAGGCTGAAGAAACAGGCCCAACGGTCGAGGCGAATGCTATTCCTGTGGAAGATCTCTAAATCGATACGGAAGAATTTTTAATGAATCAATCTCTAAATCTCTTAGTTTGTTAGGGGGTTTAATTTTTTTTGGGTTGCCATTTTCCGTGGAAGCTCGGTGGAATAATCTGGGGGAGTTGAAGGATGCATAAAGGTGAGTCGTTCAGGCGATCGCCGTCATAGATTCTCAGCTCACTTCTGTTCGCTGGAGCATTAAAGACCACCGTTAAGACCCAAATTTGGTGGGGATTATCTGGATTTTGGACAGGGATAGGTTCGGATGGATAGTGTCCAGCGCCCATATCTGCGACAGTATACTCTTGGGATTTCTGATCAAGGCAAGCGATGCCATTAATAATCTCATGGCCAATATCAGATTCTTGACGATGGATACCGATAAAGGTTTTATCCCAAGGCTGACCTGTTTGGGAATCTAGAGTAATAGGAAATTCGCAACTGAGGCGATCGCCCATTGGGTAGGACTCTAGGATGTTGGCCGTCTTTGGAGCAATACGATAGTGCCAGAGGGTTCCTTTTGCATAGGTTTGGATACTGCCTTGGGGAATTTCGACAAATTGTTGATTACTGGCAAAGTCATTAAAGCGAACCATTTCTAGCTCTATTTCACCATGATCATTCACGAAACCATTAGTAAAGTGCCATTGGAACCAAGCATCATGGGTGGAACGGCTAATAATCTCTAAAGTATGGCGGTTGAGAATGACAAGTTCTGTGCCGAGTTCTGGCTGCCATTGTAGGCAATCACTCACGCTCTTGAGGCCGAACAATGCAGGGAATACCTGTAAACGCACGGGGCAAATACTGAAAACTAAATAATCGCCCGCTAGGACAAAATCATGGGTGAGCGGCAAGCCCTTTACGGTGAATTGAGCACGCTTCAGGAGATTTGCTTGGGCATCTAATTTGTAAACTTGGAAAGTCGCGTCTTTCCCAAAAATTACGCCGAAGTTATAGATTTCGCCTGTAGCTGGATCGATTTTGTGGTGGGCTGAAAAAGTATCTTTTTTGCCTAAACCGAGGTTATCTTCACCTAGTGTTTCGAGGGTTTCAAGATTAAGGGCATGGGGCTTGCCACCTTCCCACAATGCAAGTAGGCGATCGCCTAAAGGAAGAACAGAAGTATTAGCAGAATTTTTAGCAGATTTCCCCCACCGCTGCCAAACTTTTCCGGGTGCAACTGTGCCGTAATTTGGATAGAGCAATGTGTCCGCTGCGGATTCCGCTTGGAAATACTGAGTTTCAACATAGCGATATTGCGCTTGAACACCAGTTTCTGTGAAGTAAATTCCCAAGATCACACCATCACCATCGAACCAATGACCCATGGCAGCGCCGCCGCGAGTCAGTCGTCCGGGGCCATTGCGAAATAGAGTACCGCGCAACTTTTCTGGTACCGAACCAGTAAGAACTTCTAGCTTTGTTAAGGCAAAAGGCTGGGCGGGTTGTTCAAAGAGTTTTGACCAGGCTGGTTTTGTGGCGGAAAGATTCGGATTCGGGGCAGTGACCATTGAGTTCTTGGCGTATTGGAAATATTAGCTATTCTAAACTTCTTTTCCGAGTCGAATGTTTAATGCGGTGGGGGTTTATGCCTAGAATGGGGGGAATTAAATGAATTTGTGAGGAGTTCTTCGACCATGGGGAAATCTAGATTTAATACGGCGATCGCCCTGTTTTTAGCGGCACTAACAGCCTTTACAGCAGCTTGTCAGGAGACCGCTCCTCCCGGAGGTGCAGAAGGTGGCGAAACCACAGAAACCTCTGCTGGCGGTGACGAAGGTGGTTTAAAACTTGGCTCCCTAACCCCCACCACGGGAGACCTTTCTTCCATCGGTCAAAATATGCCCGTGGCAGTGCAGTTGGCCGTTGACACCATTAACGCCTGTGGTGGTGTGAATGACATGCCCGTGGGCCTTGTCCAAGAGGATTCCCAAACTGACCCCACGGCTGGCGGTGCCGCAATGACGAAGTTGGCAGAAGTTGATAAAGTTGCGGGCGTTGTGGGTTCCTTTGCCAGTAGTGTTTCTAGTGCGGCGGTGGACGTGGCAGTGCGGAATGGCGTGATGCAAATTTCCCCCGGTAGTACCAGTCCTGTGTTTACTGAGCGCGCAGCAGCAGGTGACTTTGATGGCTACTGGGCACGGACTGCGCCGCCCGATAGTTATCAAGCTCCCGCCTTGGCCGTTTTGGCTCAAAAGCAAGGCTTCGAGCGTGTGGCCACCGTTGTGATTAATAACGACTATGGTGTGGGCTTTGAGCAGGAATTTGTGAAAGCATTCGAAAAACTTGGCGGCACAATCGTCAATAAGGATAATCCTGTTCGCTATGATCCCAAAGCGGCAACCCTCGATAGTGAGGCGGCGGCAGCCTTTGCTGGGGAGCCTGATGCGGTTCTTGGTGTTCTCTACGCAGAGACGGGTAGTGTTTTGCTGAAGGCCGCCTATGAGCAGGGTTTAAGTGAAGGTGTAACGGTACTGCTCACCGATGGTGTTTATAGCCCTGACTTCACGCAGCAAGTTGGGACAACGCCGGATGGAAAGTCCATCATTGCTGGCTCCCTCGGTACTGTGCCCGGTGCTGATGGTGTGGCTCTGGCAGAATTCACGACACTGTGGCAAGAGGAAACTGGCAAAGAAGTTAGCGCGTTTGTGCCTCACTCTTGGGATGCGGCGATCGCCATGATGTTGGCAGCAGAAAAAGCCGATGTAAATACTGGCGAAGGCATCCGTGACAATCTCCGGGCGGTGACCAACGAACCCGGCGAAGAAGTGAGTGATCCCTGTGAGGCGATCGCCATGATTCGTGAAGGCAAGGAAATCAACTACCAAGGCGCTAGCGGTAACGTTGAGTTTGACGACAATGGTGACCTCGCCGGTAGTTACGATGTTTGGCAAGTTAATGAAGATGGCAGCCTAGAAGTCATCGATACCGTTAGCCCAGTAGATGCACTTTAAGGCTTGAAATTTAGCATCATAATGGAAAAAGGGATCTATAAAGTAGATCTCTTTTTTTATTTATAAAAATGACGAGTGACGCAATGAACCACAGTGAAAAAAGCAAAATTATGCCCACATAAAAAAGATCCATACCAAGGACTTTTCTTCTTACAATAAACTTATTGCGCATTGGAATTATCGCCATGACTAGTAGACAGCGACAGACAACAACGCCCGCCCAGAAACCTAGCATGGCGATCGCCTCCCCATCTCCTCAGCAAACACCTAACTTTTCCCTAGATTCCCAGTCAAGCGTAAAACCTCGTAACCCGAACTTTTTTGGTTTATCCCACGAGCCATCTTTTCCGATTCAAACAAAACTAACGATCGCTAAACCCAACGACAAATACGAAAAAGAAGCCGATCACGTTGCAGCTCAAATCATTAAACAGATTCAAACGCCCCAGATTACATCATTAGAAAAAGAGCAGCCACAACAAAAAAAAGCAACAAACCAACAATTACCGAACATTACCCCTCTCAACTTTCCAAATCTCCAAAGCAAAGGCGATCGCCCATCCTCCCATCACACCGCAAGCCTCGAAACAGCCATCAATCAAGCCAGAGGCACAGGACAAAAACTCCCGAACTTTCTCAAACCAAAAATGGAACAAGCTTTCGGCCATGACTTTAGTAACGTCAGAATCCATAACAGCAGCAACGCAGATCATCTAAACCATTCCATCAGAGCCAAAGCCTTCACCACAGGACAAGATATTTTCTTTCGCAAAGGCCAATACCAACCCCATAGCCACACAGGCCAAACATTACTCGCCCATGAGCTAACCCATGTCGTCCAGCAACAAAGCCCATCATCCCGCATTCAAACCAAAAAAGATCCCGTCGAAACAACGGTGACACAAAACCGTGACGACAACGTAGAACTAGGCCATCTAGAAACGATCATCAGAACGATAAACCAGAAAATAGCAGACATCCAACAGATGATTGATGACATGGACGACCTCAACGACCAAGCACAATGGCAAGGAAAATTAGACAATCTACTCGCAGGAGTTGGTCGAGATGCGAAGCATTGGGGCAGTGGCAGCAACATGACTTTAGGCGACGGCCTACGAACATGGTCAAGGGACTGGGGCATTGCAAGAACCGGTGGCTTACTTGCTGATCTTGCCTTGCATTATAAATATGCAGATGACTTAGAGAATCTATCATCAATATTTGACGATGATGCGACTGCATCCGCTTTACCTCGTCATGGGCCTTTGGCTGCGGGGAGAAAGAGTAAAAATATATTGGGAATGCCGCGATACAACAAAAAAAGTGCTTGGAGTAAGAAGCTACCAAAGCATACAAAGAAAAATGCAGGGCCATCGGCAACCACAGCCAATGTGATTGGGATGTTACGTGCTCATGGTATAAACAACGCCATCATAGAGGCTGCGATGTATGCACTCCAGCAATTCTGGGCAGTCAAGAGCAAGAAAAGGTTTGAGTACGGTTACCACACTGCTGCCGAAGTTTGGGGACCTTACAATCAATATCTATTTGACCAAGCACAGAATCAAGGCTAAATAAACTCATCTGTAAAGCTAAAAAAAGTCTCCTAAACCCTTTGATATGAAAAATCAAAAAAAAGATAAAAAAAATTCAAAGATTGTCATACCAAAGATGGTTATATCAATTTAAAAAAATTAGAGCGGCCAATGGGTAAACTAAAATCCTTACGAAAAGATAATCAGCGAGTCATCATATCTAACCTGAGTTTTGCTTAAGGGTACTCGGCAATACGACGCGGCGAATAAGAGAGCGAGAGATAGGGAGATGTTTTATCCAAACAATCCTAGGGGTCAAAAAACGCAAATTTTCGTTGGTTCTCCGTGTCTCTACCTCTCCTTGTCTTCTTTTCTTTAAAGAAATATCAGCTAAATTCTTATCCATAACTGACGTTATCTAGGGCGATCGCCCCTCACTTATGAGAAAACAGAGAAAGAAGCTTTAGTCATGAGACCTTAGTATGACATCTAAAGCCAGCTTCATCACTTCTCAAGCATTATCCAAATCCCCTTCCTTTACCCATATCCCATGTGAAACATTTATGAACCATAGCTTCACAATTACCAACACCAAATACCCTGAAAAGCTCATCTAACTTATTAAATTATTATTTTAGTAAACATGGCGGAACAGTTTTCGTTACCTTGTATTTAGAATAAAAAAAGCCTTTTCGTTCATATTCCCACCGCAATACTCCCGCTGACTTAAAATTCATCCGACTAATTTCAGCCACATTTCCCTTGAGTACCTATGGCAGCCGTCCCTGATCCCCAATCAAATTTTAATGCTCTCGAACAAGCTGCCTACCAATTGGCTTCTTGTACAGACAAACTTTTTGAGCAGATTCAGCAGCAAAAAACGATCGCCGGCATCATTGACAAAATTCGCTCGTCCAACGATCTCCATACAATCCTAAACACCACTGCCACAGAGATTCGTCAGCTACTGAATGCAGATCGTGTCTGTGTATTTCGTTTCCTTCCAGAAAGTGGCTGTGAAGAAGGAGAATTTGTTGCCGAAGATATTACTGAAGGAATCTCTTCTGCCCTCGCCGAGAGAGTTTATGACCGCTGTTTCGGATCACAATTTACCGCCGACTATGCCCAAGGACGCATACAGGCGATCGCCGACATTGACGAAGCAAACCTGAGCGATTGCTACATGTCGATCCTCAAGCGATTCCAAGTGCGAGCAAACCTCATCGTGCCAGTTCTCAAAGACGGAGAACTCTGGGGTTTACTCTGTGTTCACCAATGTCACCAGCCCCGCCGCTGGCAATTGCCAGAAATTGAATTTGTCCGAAAAATTGCCGACTACTTCGCGATCGCCCTCCAACAAGCAGAACAGCTCGAACAAATCACCAACCAAGCAACCCTCCTAGCCAAAACCAAAGCCCAAAGCCGAGCACTCAAACGCCAAAAAGCCCTCGTTAAAATCACCAATCGCATTCGCCAATCCCTTGACTGGACAGTCATTTGCCAGACCGCCACCAAAGAAACACTAGATATCATCGACGCAGACCGCGTCACCATCTACCAATTCAACGAAGATTGGAGCGGTAAATTCTTATTCGAATCCCACAAAGAAGGCTGGCAAAGCCTAACAGAAACATTAATCAATATCCGAGACACCCACTTCATGGCAACCAAGGGCGGATGCTACAAAAACAACACAGTTCTCGCCATCAATGATATCTACCAAGCCCGATACACAGAATGCTACATCAAACTACTAGAGCAACTACAAGCAAAAGCCTATGTCGTCGCCCCAATCTTTGAAAAAGATCACCTTTGGGGCATGCTCGCCGTCTATCAAAACTCAGGCCCCCGACAATGGCAAACCGACGAAATAGAACTCCTCACCCAAATCGGCGAACAACTCAGCATCGCCCTCCGACAATCCCTAGAACAAGAACGCGCCATTAATCGCCAAAAATCCCTAATCAAGATTGTGAGCAAGATTCGTCGCTCCTTTGATTTTCAGGACATTTGTCAGACCGCCACCGATGAAGTCCGCAGTATCCTGAACGCAGATCGCGTCGCCATTTATCAATTCAATAGCGACTGGAGTGGACAATTCCTTTTCGAGTCCGTGGCAGAGCAATGGCAGCCCCTAGTGAACAACATCCCACCGGTCGAAGATACCTTTTTAATGGAAAACCAAGGGGGAAGATACCGCCGCAACGAGACTTTTAGCGTCGATGATATCTATACCGTTGGTCACCAAGATTGCCATATTAAACTCCTAGAAGAATTTCAAGCAAAAGCCTACGCGATCGCCCCGATCTTTGAAAACAATAGACTATGGGGTTTACTAGCCGCCTACCAAAATACAGGCCCTCGCCCTTGGAAAAATGATGAAGTCGAGTTATTAGCACAAATTGGCGAACAACTAGGCATCGCCATCCAACAATCCCTAGAACAAGAACGCGCCATTAATCGCCAAAAATCCCTAATCAAGATTGTGAGCAAGATTCGTCGCTCCTTTGATTTTCAGGACATTTGTCAGACCGCTACCGATGAAGTCCGCAGTATCCTTAACGCAGATCGCGTCGCCATTTATCAATTCAATAGCGACTGGAGTGGACAATTCCTTTTCGAGTCCGTGGCAGAGCAATGGCAGCCCCTAGTGAACAACATCCCACCGGTCGAAGATACCTTTTTAATGGAAAACCAAGGGGGAAGATACCGCCGCAACGAGACTTTTAGCGTCGATGATATCTATACCGTTGGTCACCAAGATTGCCATATTAAACTCCTAGAAGAATTTCAAGCAAAAGCCTACGCGATCGCCCCGATTTTTGACGACGATAAACTATGGGGACTACTAGCCGCCTACCAAAATAACGCTCCCCGATCATGGCAAGCCGACGAAATAGACCTATTAGCCCAAGTCGGCGAACAGCTGGGTATCGCCCTACAGCAAGCTGATTATGTCCAATATATCCAGAACCAAGCCGAACAACTCAAAAACACCCTCGATAACCTCAAAGAATCCCAAGCCCAACTCATCCAAACCGAAAAAATGGCTAGCCTAGGACAATTAGTTGCAGGCGTGGCCCATGAAATCAACAATCCCGTCAACTTTATCTATGGCAATCTCAGCCATCTCAATGGCCATGTCCACGACCTTTTCAACTTCCTAAAAGTATACGAAGCCGTTTACCCAGAACCAGAAGCCACCGTAGCCCAAGCCATAGATGAATATGACATCGACTTCATCAAACAAGACTTCCCAAAAATTGTTGATTCTATTTCCCTAGGCACCGAGCGCATACGGGAAATTGTCACATCCCTCCGAAATTTTTCCCGCATCGACGAAGCCGCATTTAAAGCCGTCGATATCCATGAAGGTCTCGACAGCACCCTATTAATTTTGCAACATCGCCTCAAGGATACAGGTAGTTCCCCTGCCATTGAACTTATTCAAGACTATGGCAGCTTACCTCTAGTGACATGTTTTCCCAGTCAGCTTAATCAAGTATTTATGAATCTATTGGCCAATGCCATCGATGCTATTGAAGAAAGCAATAAAGGCCTCAGTTACCAAGAGATTAAAGAAAAACAACCCTGCATCACTATTCGCACCCAACAACTAGATGACCATGCTGTTGCGATCATGTTCCAAGACAATGGTACTGGCATGTCTGAAGGAACCTGTCAACGCATTTTTGATCCTTTCTTCACGACAAAGGCGGTGGGTAAAGGTACAGGTATGGGGCTATCGATTAGCTATCAAATCGTTACCGAAAAACATCGAGGTTCTTTAAAATGTATTTCGGGTAAAGGACAAGGTACGACGTTTACCATCCGTTTACCGATTACCCAAGAGGATACTTTGCACGAATAGACAACCTATCGTCCAGCGCGGTCTAGAAATCATGGTGTTTAGAATTCTGCATTGAGAGGTGTGCGGGGAAAGGGAATCACATCGCGGATATTTGCCATGCCCGTCATAAATTGCACCAGTCGCTCGAAGCCTAAACGAGAATGACGCAGTATGCTCTAGCGACAGAATATTGAAGTTGTCATAAACAGAACGCTTTGTAATTCAGAAACTAACAGCAATGGTGAATCTCACTCCCTGTTAACTTCATAAGTTGTTCCGCAACTTCAGTACGATGGCATTTGTGGTGATCCAGTTCAGAACATAATAAAAGAACCCTACATGATTGAATCTTTTTAGCAAGATCTTGGAGTGCTTGATCCGCTTGGGCAAGGTTTGGTGGAATCCAGTTTTTGGAACCAGAAGTATTCCCTAATGCTGGCTCAGAGTAATACTCAACATCATGTTCTGAACACAAGTTTTGAATTTGTTGACCATACCACTTTCGAGTCCAAGCCCTAGGAGTGTGTCGAACATCCACAACACAATCAATTTCATGATTTTGAAGATATTCGAGAAATTGGTCATAGTTTTTCCGATTACCGTAGCCGAATGTAAAAATAGATGCTTGTGGAGATTGAGTTTGCATAGTTGAAAAATTATAAATCAAATGATAATTGTTTTGTCTTGACTTTAGGAGGATAAATCAAGCCAATAGTCATGAAGTTTTTGAATCTTTTCTGATTACCGACAAAAAAGTAAAGATCTTTATTTTTCAGGAAATCTCCTTCAAGTTTCGCCTTTACTTTAACTAAAGCTTCTTGTTCTGCCTCCAAACCTATCTTCCTAGATCTATCACGACATTGACGGTAAAGTTGAGCAATCTCCCAATCATTAATGGAAAATTTATGAGAAAAATCATCTTCATCTATGAATTCATAACCGAATTGATATGGGATTTTTTCTAAATCGACAGGTTTCTCTAATAAATCATACTGATCCAGTACTCCTTGTTGTCTTTCACTCCAAGCCCTTGTTGTTTCTTTAATGTAAAACTTCTTAATTTGCTTAGGTTTAAGTAGTCCTAAAGATCTGTTTTCAGATTGGATTTGTTTAATAGATTGGTCAAGAAAAGGCAGAATAAAGCTCTTTCTCTCTTGCCATGCATCTTGTGTGTCAATTTTTCGAATTAACTGAATAGATTGATCTTCGATTTTATGACTCTCTTTTCGGCTATCTCTTTCATCACGCCAAATTTCGGCACTAATAATTGACCAACGAGGATATCGTTTATCAAAATCTAGTTTTCGAAAGCGGATAGGGTAAATTCTTATCCAACCTAGAGGTTTCTCTTCGTCATCTAATAGCATTCCAGCAGTACAGACTGTCTCTTTATATTTTGTACTGATAGATGGGTATGTTTTTGTTACGATCAAAATTTTCCGGCGTTGCTTATCGAACATGATGTTTAGAATTCTGCATTGAGAGGTGTGCGGGGAAAGGGAATCACATCGCGGATATTTGCCATGCCCGTCATAAATTGCACCAGTCGCTCGAAGCCTAAACCAAAGCCTGCATGGGGCACTGTGCCAAAGCGACGTAAATCGAGATACCACCAGAGGTCATCGGCTTCGATATTCATTGCTTTGATGCGGCGTTCGAGTACGTCTAGTCGTTCTTCCCGCTGGGAACCGCCAATGAGTTCACCAATTTTTGGGACTAAAACATCCATGGCGGCAACGGTTTTTTCGTCGTCGTTTAGACGCATATAAAAGGCTTTAATTTCTTTGGGATAGTTGGTGACAATTAGGGGCTTTTTGAATAATTCTTCTGCTAAATAACGTTCGTGTTCGGACTGCATATCGATACCCCATGCCACGGGAAATTCAAATTTTTTAGAGCTTTTTTCTAGTAGGGCGATCGCCTCGGTATAGGTAATGCGCTCAAACTCGTTATCGATAATATTGTTGGCGGTTTCAAGAACAGTTTTGTCGATACGCTTATTGAAAAATTCCATGTCTTCTGGGCAAGTTTCCAGCACATATTTAAAGATGTACTTGAGAAATTCTTCCGCCAAATCTTGGTCGCCAATAATATCGCAAAAAGCCATCTCCGGTTCCACCATCCAAAATTCTGCGAGGTGACGGGAGGTATTGGAATTCTCGGCGCGGAAAGTGGGGCCAAAAGTATAGACATTTTTAAAAGACATCGCCATCACTTCGGCTTCGAGCTGACCACTCACCGTTAAATAGGCCGGACGACCGAAAAAGTCTTCGGCGTAATTAATTGCCCCAGCTTTGTCACGTTTTGGGTTGGCAATATCAAAATTCGTGACCGCAAACATTTCGCCAGCTCCTTCACAATCACTCGCTGTAATAATCGGTGTGTGCGCCCAAATAAAGCCTTTTTCTTGGAAAAATTGATGAATGGCTGTGGCACAAGCGTTACGCACCCGCATTACCGCGCCGAGGGTATTGGTTTTGCCCCGAAGATGACCGATTGTCCGCAAAAATTCAAAGCTATGGCGTTTTTTCTGGAGGGGATAAGTTTCAGGATCTGCTTCGCCGTGCACAGTAATTGCGGAGGCTTGCACTTCGATACGTTGGCCTTTTCCCGGTGATTCGACCACTAATCCTTCTGCTGTGACCGATGCACCTGTGTTGAGCTGTTTGATGATGTTGTCGTAGTCGGCTAAATCTTTGTCGATGATCACCTGTATGCCGTCCATGGTGGAGCCATCGCTAATCTCGATAAAGGAAAACGCTTTTAGTTCCCGCTTTGTTTTGACCCAGCCTTCGATGGTAACGGTGGACTGGATTTCAGCAGATTTTAGGATTTCCTTGATGCGCATGGTCATAACTTCTGGGGTTCAGGTAAAAAAGGTGGCGATCGCCGTTGCTCTTTATCTTATCCAGTTTGTTGGCTGACAGGAAATAGGGATTGGAATAGGAAAGCGGCGATCGCCTGAGTCGGGGATTGATGGCGATCATTTTGCTTTGACATTCACCGAAAATCATGGTGCTTCTAAATCAATGAAGGGGAGTAGCTTGGGCGATTGATCGCCCGTTATCGGCGTCAACATACTGGTGATGAGCCTGGTGCCGATAGCAAATTAGTTTTTCTGATTTGTCAGCGAGACCTTCACTAAGTCCACGGAAAAAGTGGGCTTGGTGGGGTCTTTCTAGATATCCGTCATGCCTACTTAATCCATCTCAAATTGGAGTAGAGCATGAACTTTTTAACAGGATTTACCTCTGGGTTGTTACTGATCACCCTGTCGGAAATCGGGGATAAAAGCTTTTTTATTGGGGCAATCTTAGCCATGCGTCACCCCCGAAAGTGGGTGTTTATTGGGGCGGCGGCGGCTCTGACGAGCATGACTTTGCTCTCGGTCTGGATTGGGCAAATCATGACTTTTTTCCCGCAGCATTACGTCAGGGGCATTGCTGTCGCGTTGTTTATTGGTTTTGGGCTAAAACTGCTCTATGATGCCAGTCGCCTATCTGGCCAAGCAACCATGGACGGTGAACAGGCGGAGGCTCTAGAGGCAGTCGAACAGCGTGAACGAAACATTGTTATCTGGTCTGCTAGATCCATTATGTTGGAAGCATTTACCCTCACTTTTGTTGCCGAATGGGGCGATCGCACACAGATTGCAACCGTCACCATGGCATCTGCCCAGCATCCCTATGGCGTGTTATTAGGAGCAATTTTGGGTCATGTCAGTTGCGCGGCGATCGCCGTAGTCTGTGGCAAACTCATCGCTGGACGTATTTCTGAGCGTCTACTCACAGCATTAGGCGGTGTCTTATTTATCGGCTTTGGCATCCTCGCTGCGATGGAAAGCCCCTAAGTCACAACCCTTTTGCAGATCTAAAATCCTTCAACCTTAGACAAAATCAACTAAAAAGATGGCATTATCCCGCCCTTATCAACCCCTTCTCCTGCGTATTTTGCATGGCTCTGTGGGGCTATTCCTCATGGCCGCTATTCTCACCGCCTATTGGACATACGACACCTACGACGGTCGCTGGGGCAAAATTCCCCTGCCCACCTTCCCAGACATTGAGGGCATCCATGGCACTTTTGGGCTGTGGACATTACTAATATTTCCGGCGTTTATCATCTATGCCTTCCATCGGGGGCAAAAACGATTGATACAACCCAATACCTTGAGAAAACTGACTCAAGTGGGCAAACCCATCTGGTGGTATAACCTCAATCGAGTGACAAATACTCTGGCACTGCTGGCATTAACCTTTGCTGTGTTCAGCGGCAAGATGATGGATGAAAACTGGCTACCCGATGGGGAGTTAAACCATGCTTGGTACTACGCTCATCTCATTTCGTGGGTGGTAATGGTCGGTGCCATTGCTCTACACCTGTTGATGAATGCCAAAGTGGGTGGGGCTCCATTGTTGCTCTCAATGCTGACTTGGGAGTTTCGCGAGAAAGATAGTCCGACTCTTTGGTCTGGGCAGCTTTCTAGGTGGTGGTCGAGTGTCCAGCAGGGAGCTTGGAGAAAATGGTTTCAACCAATGACGACGATGATTGCCTTGGAAATTGCGATTTTGGTGAGCCTTGTCGCGGCTTGGATTATTCCTCTACTTAAATAACGTGAGTTTTGCTTAAGCATGCTCGGAAGTACGACGCGGTGAATGGGAGAGC
>NZ_MRBY01000015.1 GCF_001904615.1 [Limnothrix rosea] IAM M-220 | reverse complement strand
GTGTCTCCTTTTCTCTAAAGAATTTTGGCTACATTCTTATCCATAACTGACGTTATTCAGTGACGCTATAAACAGTAACGGTGCCACTAACTTCACTGGTAACAACTAAGAGATTTTCGCCGTTAGGGCTATCGTTGGCAGGAATAAACAATAAACCTTCAGGGCCTAAATCTCCTGCTGTACCGGCTTCTGCATCACCCTTAAAATCCCGGTCGTTGGCATAGGTAACAAAGAAGGGAGCCATCGGATCGCTCACGTCGTAAACCATGATGCCGCCCATGCGCTCTAGACCAATAAAGGCATAGTGGCGATCGCCAATCATCCCAACTGTTACCCCTTCCGGTTCAGCACCCTTATCATCGCTGCGGTCATCGAAAGAACCATTCTCATCATTGGTCGAGTTGAAATGTTCTGGAAAGAGAGCCACAGTAATGTCTGCAAACTGACTACCACTATCAAAAACCAAGTCCCCAGAACTACGCCAAATAGAAAAAGAGCGACCGCCATAGGCATACAGCTCATCAAAATCGCCATCACCATCAGTGTCACCCATTGTGTTTGTCACTTTGAGGCGACCGAGCACCGCATCATCCTGTAGTTTTTCCGCATTGGGAAAAGCCGTTGGGTCAAGATCTAGCCTGCCGATGCGACTTTCTTCATTAAAAATATCCCCCTCTTCAAAGCCCTCAACCTCATCGTCACCCGTGGGTCGTAGGCGAGAATCCCCTTCATTGGCCGTCACCAAATAAGTTTCCCCATTCACCTCATAGGCGGCGATCGCATCAGGTTGGTACAAACCAAATAAATTATCGTAGTTGGTAATATTGATTGCATCATCTTTATTGCTCGCATCGAGGCGATTACTTGGCTGACTATAGTCCTTAACGCCTAAATTCACGACATCAACAATTTCACCCGCTGTCAGATCCACCACACCAAGAGCATTTGCCTCCTGTAAAGTGACCCAAGCCATCGTCGAATCCGCAGAAACCGCAATATATTCCGGCTCCACATCTTCAGCTAAAGTTGCCCCCAACCCAAACACACGAATGCCTTTCTCCATGGCCATGTCATTAAAAGCAGTAAACATCGCAGTGGTCACCGTCGCATTTTCGACACCTGCGGAAATATCAATAATGCTGACAGAACCCTCCGGGTCAATTGTGTAATCTTCGCTAGGTTCACCTTCATTGGCAGTCAACACCTTCATGCCATCGGGCGTAAAGGTCACCATATCCGGCAATGCACCCACCATCACCGTATTTAATAAATTGCCTGCCCCATCAAAAAAACGAACAGTACCGGGGTCTTGGGCGCTTTCCCCCTCCACTGCCGCCGCGAGCACACCATTATAGAAAGACACACTATTAATATTGTAATCAACGTCAATACTAAAGGCCAAAGTTGGATTGGTAGGATCCGCTAAATCTAAAACATCAACTTGATTTTCGGCAGCATTAGTGACAAATAATCTATTACTCCCCGGATCAAAGGTGGCAATTTCTGCAGCGCTATCGTCAAAAACACCTGTGCTGTAGCGACCAATCGCGGTGAGACGGATTTCTGCTGTGGCAACCTCTCCGAAAAAAATAGTAGCGGGAGTGAGACACAATCCCAAAAGTGTTTTGATGTTCATGAATTTGAATCCGGAAGTATTTAGAAGATTTTCCGTTTAATGTCACATGGGAAGTTGCTTTTTGGGGTTAAGGATAGGTTTAAAGTTGATTAATCCAACCTTTTGAGCCTGAAGAGCTTTTTCTTTATCTAAAAAATACTGTGCGCGGTGACTTTACTGAAGTTCTTGCAAAAGTAAATTAACCGGTTAAACATATCCTGTTTTGGGGAAGATGCCGAAGGCGAAAGGGGCTTCCGTAAGTTGCATAACCCTATTGCAACCCACTCCTAGCCCCTCCCAAGAGAGAAAGAAAGTTTAAGACTTATGCAAGAGGTCTACTGGAGACATTCAAACTTTAAACCACAGAACTGTTTTAGAACTGACCTATGTCAAAATGAGATACAAATTTATTTAGCTGAATAATGTTGAGGGTTTTAGCAACAATGTCAGATTTGCCGCCACTTACAACCGAGACAGTCCAAGGCATTGTGGATGAGCGCCTTGATGATGATACGGTACACCGTTTGGTCTGGCATTATCTTGGTTACCGTTTTGATGAGACGACGCAAGCTTGGAATAATGATTTAGTCGAGCCGGTATGGCAAGAGAAATATCCGGAGCCGCCATTGTTTATTGAAAGTCGCCCGGCAACGGTGCAGTTAACGCGGTCTATTCCTAAACCTAATAAGCAATTATTAAAGGAAAAGCTTGGTTTTCAGGGCTACACGATTGATCAGCTTGTGCCTCGTTTAACGCGGCGGGCAACGATGGCTGGCTGGCTCCTGAGCTATATGGCGCAAAATAATCTACTGGATGTATGAGTGAGCTTAGTCCGTTTGAGTCGTGTTTTTATGGGGGGCGATCGCCTGATATTTTTCACTTTTCGAGCATATCTTTGTCACTTCGACAGTAACCAAAAAGATAGATACTCATATATACAAGCAACATGTAATCTTTTCTTTCTCCATTCTTTCTTAGCAGAATTTCTACCCTTGACTAGATGTCATGATTGGTCGCTATTCATTCAACAGCAGTAGACTTGAGCAACAATTCCGGTGAAGCTCCTCCATTGGGGGAGTTTTACTGTTTTTAGACCCAAGGTCAGCGAAGACATGGGCACAATAGAACGGTTATCAAAGGCTATGGAGAAACATAATAGTGGCAACATATTTGGTTACAGGGGCAAATCGCGGTATTGGCTTGGAATATTGCCGGCAAATTAAAGAACAGGGCGATCAGGCGATCGCCGTGTGCCGAGATAGTTCAGAGGAGCTAGATGCTTTAGGTGTACAAATTGAAACAGGCGTTGACATCACTTCTGATAAGTCGGTTGATACTTTAGCTAAAAAATTAAAAGACACCCCGATAGATGTACTCATCAACAATGCAGGAATTGTGGAGCGCATTAGTCTCGACAACTTAGATTTTGAAAGTATGCGGAAACAATTTGAGGTTAACGCCCTAGGTACATTGCGTTTCACCAAAGCTTTACTGCCAAATCTGAGTAAAGGTTCAAAAGTCATTATCATGACCAGTCGTATGGGCTCCATTGATGACAACACTTCTGGCGGTTCCTACGGCTACAGGATGTCAAAAGTCGCCGTTTCAATGGCCGGCAAATCCTTATCTGTAGACTTGAAGCCCCACGGCATTGCAGTAGGAATTTTACATCCCGGTCTTGTAAAAACCCGTATGACAGGCTTTCGCGATGATGGTATCACCACTGAAGAATCAGTTAAGGGCTTATTAAAGCGTATTAATGCTTTAAATCTAGACAATACCGGCACATTTTGGCATGCAAAGGGCGAAGTTCTACCTTGGTAAAAATATTTTTCGCTAAAACAATAACAAAGTCTCGGATAACCACACCCATTTATTTGGGTTTCACACCAGTATTTCAACAGAATTTTTTTTAATATAAAAGTGAAGAAATTGTTGTTCGGAAGTTCCAATGCTACCATCATTTAGGGTTTGGGACTTTTTTTGTGACCAAAATCACATTCTTTTGTTTTTTACAGCATTATTTCATGTAATTTAAAAACAACAGTCGCTTGATACAGTACATGATTTATCGGGCGATCGCATCACAGAACTTTCCGGAAGTAAGCCCCATAATCTGAATATAGGAAACAAACAACAATTTCTTTCTTGAGAGGCTCCCAACTATGACTGCTGACATTATCTCTGTTTTACAATTCACTGGTATTTTCACTGTGTTTTGTGTGATTTACGCTCCTTTATTAAGCTGGCTACTACCAACTCACGGCTAAAAAAAGTAAACCAATAAAACTGCATCGATTAAACCCTTCATCAGGAATAAAACACAAGAAAATATTTTTTCTAAGCTTCCTAGTTGTCTTTTTTTGCCTTAGAAACCAAGGTAAATTTTCAGGAAACGAGTAGCAATTAAAATCTTCCCTGCCACATAAAAGCCCTCTGACTATAGAGTGCTTTTTTTGTGATTTTAAAGTCGTACAATAGTGATTTTAGTCACAAAAATATCCGATCAATATTAATCTTTTTGGTAATACAAAACTTGTTTGGAGCTGACGTAGTTCAGTGTGTAGCACTTTCTATATCACTGATTTTTTCTTTAAATTAAAGGAAAATACTATTATCGGAAAATATTTTCCCAGTAAACTACACATGTTTATTTAATACGATGATGAGCATATCAATAGACTCGTCTCCTGTAGATATTTGGCGGGTGAGCCCTAAACAAATGGCGGAGATTGAAAGTTTAAACCAAGCAAAACAAAAATTGAACGAAGAAAGTTTACCCCTATCCAAAAGAGCTATTTCTTACATTCGCATTTGTAGTGTAGTGATGCAAATTTTGGCGAAGGATCTTGAAGAGAAGATGCCTGAATCTTATTCAACTATTTTAAGTGCTCTTTATTCCCTCGATATATATTGGTGGCGTGATTGCTATGTAGATCCTGCCGGTTTTTTGCAGTCTAAGAATACGAAAGTTCAGTCTTTACTTAAACCCATCAATGATTTTGCTCATCAGGTTTTACGATAGTCTAAAGTTTTTTTGATCTTCGACAAATTTTCGTGGATAAGCAGAATAAAATATTGAGTAATCTACAAGACTTTAATCTCTGAATTTTCATTGTTTTATTAGTGATCTAAATCACAGCTATTACGACAGTACAAACTTAGATTTAGAGTATTAGAAACATCATAGTTTTTCTAAATGACTTCGTAATATGACTTGAATGTCATTGTTTTTTGGGAAGTAGTAACACAGTCAAAATATTTCTTATTTTAAGATAATTGTCTGTGAGTTTTGGAGTGTTTAAGTTATGTTTCCTCACATTATGACGGCATCACAGTTTACTGATCTGATGGTTGTTTTTTGTGTAATTAATGCATCTTTAATTCAAAATTGTTTGCCGCGCCGCTAGTTTTTTAGGGTTGATGGATGACATAGGCAGCTAATGTACGTTCGATAATTGCCTGTAATTCTGCTTGCTGTGCTTGATAGCCAAATGTTGCAGCACAGCTCAAGCCGCCAGCGCCGACTCCTTCTTTCACATAGCCTTGCTCGTAAGCCTGAAGTTGTGGAAATCTGGAGCGTTGCAAGCTCAGTTGAGTGGCAAGTAGTGGTACACCGCCGATTGCCTCCGCTAGACCGACAGTGTCTCCAGTAGGGTCTTCTGCCACCCAACGAGTTGTGCCGATGATGATATTTTGCGCTTGAAATGTCTGCGAGTGAAAGTCAGCGATCGCCTTCATTAATGCATAGACGGCTAGCATTTGTGTGCCGCCCGCGAGGAGAACGCCTGTGATTTGACTGGCAGCGATCGCCATCCCTGCGATAAAAATCTGCATCGGATCGCCTACTGCAGCAACAATTTTCAAGGGATCTATTGAAGATAAAAGTGATGCTTTGGCAAGACCTTTTTGCACGATATTCCATTTCAAAGCGTGATTGCACTTGAGGTGACTGCTATTTACCTTGCCCTGTGCGTCATATCCGAGAGCAGTAAGGATTGCTAAAGCAGTAGTGGTTCCGGCGACGACACATTCTCCGAGAACCAGCGATCGCCCCGAATATTTTTCCGCTAATTTTTTACCCCACGCTAAACCTTCCTCAAAGAGATTTTGAACAGTCTCTAATGGGAGTGCTTGTCCCGTCGAAACGCATTTTGCCGCCTGTCCGCCAACATCAATTAGGGGAACTGCTTTTGCATCGGGGGCGATCGCCAAACCTGTATTAAATAAAAAAGTTGGAATGTCGTAACTTTCAATAATTGCCCGCGACAAAATGGCTGGTGATGCACCAACGGTTAAGGGGGGTAGTGGATAAGTGACTTGCTCATTGAAACCACGATGAACACATTCCGCATCGGCGATCGCCGTGTATTTTCTAGATTCTGACGTTGCCCCTGCGGCAGAAATATGGGGGATTAAAGCAGTTTCAGTGAATCCTAGTCCGCATGCAAAAACGACAGGGCGATCGCGGTATTTTTCTAACCAAGCTTCACCCCGCTGCTGTTGAGTATAGATTTTAATCATGTTGCCCATCCCGCACTGTGCCCAAAATCATAGGACTTTTTCGTGGGCGATGGGCTTGTAAATCAGCCAGTTACTTAACGGAATAAATCGGGGTTAAGCTGACGGCTAGGGGATGTTGGGGCGACGTTATTACCTCTGGTCAACGCTGTGCCAGTACCGCCATCACTAGGATCAAGAAAAGGCTTGAGATTAATGCCGCTGCTGAATCGACTAGAAGACGTTGTCACAGGGCTAGAGTTACCGCCAAAAATACCAAAGATTTGTCCCAAAATATTGTTGTTATTCTGTCGACTGCCAAAGGTATTTACACCTTGGGTTTGAATGCCGTCTTCTGCCGTCGCTAAGTTTTCAAATACGGCATCACGGGTGGCGATCGCGTTTTGTCCTTGGGGGACAGTAAAGACAATTTGGCAGCTATTATTCGCTTCGGTGGTGACACATACAATGTCGTAGTTATTTTCGCGACCTGTGGTGAGTTCGACTAAACCGTCAGCACGATACATTTCGAGACGGCGACTAATTTCATTGCAACGACGTTGAGCTGTCCAGCCACCACCCATATCATCGGGCACTGCCCAAGCATAGGTTTCACCAGGTTGGCTTTCAGGCTGATACATGACCGTATATTCACCTTGGTTGTACTGGCAGACGAAACGCTGCTCGCCATCAATAACCACTGTGCCTGAATCAACTTCTGGTTCTGACTCGATAACGACATCTGGAGGTGTTTGGGCGATCGCCGAAACCGCAGCAAAACCTAATATTTCAAGGGCAACAATACCAACTTTTAGAAAACTGTGACGGTGCGAACGTTGTGTCATTGTATATAGTCCCAAACTAAACCAACCAGATAATCAACTTGCCTTTTCAGACGCAGAAGATCTTTTGCAAGTTCCCCTTGTGTAGCTGAGAATCGCTATGCTATATTTACCAAGCTAATACGCAAGCGGACGTGGCGGAATTGGTAGACGCGCTAGATTTAGGTTCTAGTGTCTTACGGCGTGAGAGTTCGAGTCTCTCCGTCCGCATTTTTTTAGATTAACTAATCCTTTTATTATGGATTTTCCAGACTCTGAACTTGAGATGGCGATCGCCGATGTCGAGCAAGAATTAGAGTCTTTGAAGTTGCGATATCAAGAAATTTGTGACGCGACACAAGAAATCGCCGAATTGAGAGAATCTCAACTAGAAATTTTGGATCAGGCTGAACATATCGTTAAGCAGGAATCCCTCAAAACAGAACTTTCTTTAATCATCGAAAAAATTCAAGATCTTGAGTTAAAGCTAGAAAGCAAGCTCCTCAAGTGGCAAGAACCCTTTTGGCAAATTGTTCGTTTTACCGGAGTTGGTATCTTAATCGGTTGGATTTTACGCACCAGCCTTTAGCCTGATTGCCCTATCGTAACTCTGATTTAAAAATACAGACAGCTTTTGTCCTTCCTTGGGGAAGATTCCCGGAGGGGGGAAGGGGTTTCGATTAGTTGCACAATTTACGAACAATCAACTTCTGATTCTCACTGAAAAAGAAACGTTTTAATCCTTATTCGCAATATCTATAAAAAAAGCCCCAAGCGCTCTGGTAGAAAGACTTGGGGACTATTTCGTTAATTTAGTTTGAAAAATCTAAAAATTTGACCCCTTAGACAGGGCGATCTTCAATCACTTTATCGATGAGACCGTACTCCATCGCTTCCTGTGCAGACATAAAGTTGTCACGATCAGTATCTTTTTCGATCTTCTCAACCGTCTGGCCGGAGTGCTCTGCCATTAGCTCATTGAGTTGCTGCTTAATACGGAGAATCTCCTTCGCTTCAATCTCAATATCTGTCGCTTGGCGACGACCTTGAGTACCACCGAGGGGTTGGTGAATCATGATGCGGGCATGGGGCAGTGCGAGACGCTTACCCTTTGTACCCGCAGAGAGCAAAAATGCACCCATCGAAGCTGCAAGACCCACGCAAATGGTGACAACTTCAGACTTGATGTGCTTCATCGTGTCGTAGATTGCCAAGCCCGCAGTTACAGAACCACCGGGGGAGTTGATGTAGAGATAGATCGGCTTGCTGGGATCCTCGGAGTCGAGGTAAAGCATGATGGCAATAATTTGGTTTGCCAAAGCATCGTTGACACCACGACCGAGGAAAATGATGCGCTCACGGTAGAGACGATCATAAATATTGATCCAGTCAGAATAGGGCTGACCGGGCATTTGATACGGAACTTTTGGGACACCGATAGGCATGGGTTTCTTTACCTTGTTCTAGATGATTTGGCTGTAGTAAACGAAAAAGCAGTAAAAATGAAAGTGATATTTTTATTGCTTTAGGACAGGGCGGGGACAGGTGTCGGTAAGTCCTGAGAACTTTCCAAAACTTTGTCGATAATGCCGTATTCGAGGGCTTGTTCTGGTGTCATATAGAACATTCGGTCAGTATCTTTTTCGAGTTTTTCGACCGCTTGCCCGGTATATTTCGACATCATTTCCATAATGGTGCGCTTGTTGTCGATGACTTCTTTTGCGCGGATTTGAATGTCGGAAGCTTGTCCTTGAGCGCCTTGACGGGCTTGGTGCAAAATAATAGTCGAGTGGGGTAAGCTAGCTCGACAACCCTTTGTACCAGCGGCAAGAATCATGGCTGCAGTTCCCATCGCCTGACCAAGACAAATAGTGTGGACAGGCGGAGTGATGTAGTTCAGGGTGTCGCAGATCGCAAAGGCTTCTGTCTCAAAACCGATGGAGTCGCCGCCATACCAAGATGTACCGGTGGAGTTGATGTACATAAAGATGGGCTTATCGGGATCATCGAATTGCAAAAATAGCAATTGGGCGATGATGAGTTCTGTGACATCGACACCGATTTGGTCTTTGTATTCGTCTGGAGAAACGAGGGGCAAACCAAGGTAGACGATGCGCTCTTTTAAAAGTAAGGACGGTAGGTCTGGCGGTGGGGTGCGATAGTTCGCGCCACCACCACCTCTGTAGGGTGCTTGGACAGCCTGAATCGGTGAGTTCATATGCTTTATGACGAATCTCGACGTTAACCTGACTAGGTTAGGTTTTCGAGGTATTTTTGTCTGATTTTGTTCTAGTATCTGATTTTAACGCAAGGTTATACCGTGGTTTAGCTTGAAGGTCATATGGGACAGGTATTTTTGGTGGGGGCAGGTTTAGGTAGTGTCGATTTTTTGACGGTATGGGGGCGATCGCTCCTTGAGTCTGCGGAAGTGGTTATTTATGACGCGTTAGGTTCGCAACAGTTACTAGATTTATTGCCAGCAGAGTGTTTGCGGGTTTATGTGGGTAAGCGTGGCGGTGAAAAAAGTACGCCTCAAACAGAGATTAATCGTTTATTGGTGGAACACGCTCACTCAGGAAAACGAGTGGTGCGGCTTAAGGGGGGTGATCCGTATATTTTTGGGCGATCGCACCCAGAAGTTGTCGCGTTAAGTGAGGCGGGTTGTGAGTTTGAAGTTGTGCCGGGTATTTCTTCGGTTTTGGCTGCACCATTATTAGCTGGAATTCCGTTAACTCACAAAGAACTGAGTGCTGGTTTTTTTGCGGGGACTGCCCACAATCTTGATGCGTTTGATTGGAAGGCTCTGGCAAAATTAGATACGTTGGTTTTTGTGATGGGTGGCAGAAAATTAGGTGATATTTGTCAACGTTTGCAAGATGAGGGGCGATCGCCGGATTTTCCGATAGCGGTGGTGCAGGCGGCAGGCTTATGGGAGCAGCAGGTTTGGACAGGAACGTTAAGTACAATTACACAGCGAACCCAATCTGCTAAAAAGCTTTCACCCTGTGTGATTATTGTGGGTCAAGTGGTGAATCTGAGACCGGATTATATGAGTGTAATTAGTGAAACATCTTTGGCTGGCCAAACAATTTTAATTACCCGTGCGGCATCGCAATCTAGTGAGTTTGGGCAATTACTAACCGAAATTGGTGCAAATATCCTCGAAATGCCAGCCCTAGAAATTCGTGAGCCTTCCACATGGGAGCCTCTTGATCAGGCGATCGCCATGATTGAGACTTTTTCATGGTTGATTTTGACCTCAGCCAATGGCGTAGAATTCTTCTTTAGACGATTGCGAGCTCTAGGGAAAGACGCTCGGGTATTGGGCCATCTCAAAATTGCCGTAGTCGGGACGAAAACCGCAAAATTTCTAGAACAAGAAGGATTAAAAGCCGACTTCATTCCGCCAGATTATGTCGCAGATTCCCTAGTCGAAAATTTTCCAGAAGCCTTAGACCATCAAAAAATTCTGTTTCCCCGTGTCGAAACCGGCGGACGAAACATTTTAGTCAAAGAGCTAACGGCGCAGGGTGCAACAATCGTCGAAGCACCAGCCTATGAATCTGGCTGTCCTCACTCTGTGCCCGGGGAAGTCTGGCAAGCATTGCAAAATAAGCACATTAAAATTGTGACTTTCGCTAGCTCGAAAACAGTAAAAAACTTTTGGACTTTAATACAGCAAAATGGCGGCGATCGCCACTTACTAAAAAATATAAAACTGGCTTCTATCGGGCCACTAACATCACAAACCTGTCTAGAAATATTTGGGCGAGTCGATATCGAAGCCGAACAATATACCCTCAATGGACTACGAGATGCCATTATCAAAAACTTAGCCCAAGAAGAAAAACAGTGAAGAGCTATGAGCCAAAACAAAATCAATCAAAATCAATCTTATCAACTGCCGTTAGTCGTTGAAATAACGGCTTTGCAAACAAATAACCTTGAAAAAGATCAATGCCAAATGACTGGAGCGTTACAAGCTCTTCCTTTGTCTCTACACCTTCCGCAATAACAGTAGTTTGTAAATCCTGACATACCTGTAAAACACCTTTAATAATGACCTGTCTAACCAAATCTTCATTAATATTACGAATTAATGCCATATCTAATTTGACAATATCCGTGCGAATTTCCGAAAGTAAATTTAGTCCTGCATAGCCAGCCCCAAAATCATCAATAGCCGTCTTAAAACCCCGATCACGGTAGTAGGCAACAATCTTTTTTAGATGCTCTAAATCTTCCACTTTTTCACTTTCCGTAATCTCAAAAATAATATTTTCAATGGGAAAGCCATAAGTCTCCGCCGCATTGAGTGTGGTACGAATACACAACTCCGGTTGGTATACAGCATTTGGCATGAAATTAATGCTGAGGAGCGTCGGCATAGATAAATCCGCAGCAAGCTTAATCGCCTTGGTTCGGCAACATTGATCAAATCGGTAGAGATTATCACCATTGACCTGCTCAAAAACGACACCTGCTGGCTCATTATTAATGCCCCTTACTAAAGCTTCGTAGGCAAAAATTTCTTGGTTTTTTGTATTGACAATCGGCTGAAATGCCATCGTGAAATCAAAGTCTAATCCGACACTATCAGCACAAGCACTGCATTCTAAAGGTTGTCGATATTTTTCTGAGATTTCCAATGGGTTTCTCCAGTCGAATCTGATATTTAACTGTCTAATTTTAACTTGAACAATTTTTTCGCAAGGGAATGTCAGTCTGTCTTCACGAAAAAGTAATACAACTTCAACCCCTAAGGGTCGCTGTTACACTAATCAATCTCAGTAATTAAATAACGTGAGTTTTGCTTAAGAATGCTCGGAAGTACGACGCGGTGAATGGGAGAGCGAGAGATAGGGAGATGTTTCTACTCATCTATTCAAACAATACGAGCTTTCAAAAGATGCAAATTTTCGTTGCTTTCCCGTGTCTCCTTTTCTCTAAAGAATTTTGGCTACATTCTTATCTATAACTGACGTTATTTAGTCAATTCACAACCCTAGGTTTGTAATAATTCGTTACACTGTGGATGTCGCTCATTTCAGGAACTAAATTCCCCATGGCTCAAGGAACTCATTACACTCCGGCAAGTGCTTCAACCCCCGTTGTTTTCCAAGAAGACTTTACCGGCGCAACGATCACTGCAACTCAGGCATGGTCTTTATTTTTTACGGGGGGCAACAAAACAAGTAAGTTAGGTGAAAAGCGTATGACTGGCTGGCTCTGGAACTATTTTTTACTTGGTGCAGCCTTTGCTTCAGCGGTGGAAATTATTTTATTCGGTGGCTTCTAGAAGGTCTTTTTATATTTCTCTTCGTCTGTTTAATTAAGTTTAAAAGCAGTCATTAAATGGCTGTTTTTTTTTTTGGCTGGGTTGTGGGCGATCGCCGTTTTTTCGTCAACCTAAGTTTGAGTAAAGCGGTGACAGGGTGAAGGGGAGAGTGGGGGATGGGGTGAAAGGAGATTTCCCAGTGTGTCGGTGTCGATCGAAGCTAGGTGAGGAACATATTTTGCTCCTTTATCTCCATCTCCTCTTCTGTTTTAGTGTTGATAGTTTCGACCATACAACCTTGCGGCAAAACTGATTTAATGGCCACTAATCCAGTATTTTAGCCATGCTGGTACTTCCCGCAGAGAAGAATACACATCGAATCTTTCAAAAATCGGAGGGTGAGCTGAACCCACTTTTTGGAAGCCATTATTACGAAGGGAAAGTTTGGCGCGGGAAAGATGATAGACCTGAGAGACGGCAATCACAGAGCTGTCCGTGTCTAGTAGCTCAGCCGCATTTACCGCTGTGAGATGACTATTGTTACCTAAGGAATCAATCACAATTTCATCACTGGGAATACCCTTTTCTTCTAGGTATTTTGCCATAACAATCGCTTCGTCATGGCCTTCTTTACCAAAGCCACCACTCACCATGACTTTTTTGACCTTGTCGTTCTGGTGTAGGGCGATCGCCCGATCTAGCCGTGCTTGTAATCTTTGGGATGGTGCGCCATTGGGATGAACTTTATTACCGTAGACAATCGCATAATCAGCCGTTTGAATCGCGCTGCGGCTACCGTCAAGGTAAATGGCGCTGAGGGCAAGACTGGTACTGGAGATGAGGGCGATCGTCCCAATTTTGCAAAGACGAACAGGATTACGAAAAAGCTTAAAATTCATGGGTCATAAAATTCGGTTATGCTTCCACAGCTTCATCCCATATCCAAGGGATTCCAAAAAATTGACAAAAAAAACTGCCCCCAAATTTAAAATTTAGGAGCGAGTTCGGGTGCATCTACCACTTCGTTATTCGTGGCGATGGGCGGTGCAATCAGGAAAAAAATGAAAAATTTTTAGTCCGAGCCGTTATGGGACAAAATTTTCTCCGAGACCTTTTCTGGCACTTCCTGCAGATGGTCATATTGCCAATCAAAGAAGCCCACTCCGAAAGTCAGCGATCGCAGCTCAATAATGAGATTATGCATTTCGGCGATCGGGAAATGGGCTGTAATGTGATCCCAACCTTGCCAGTCCATCGCACTTTCATAGCCAAGGATTTGACCCCGCTTACCACTGACCAATTGCAAAGCATTCGAGGTGAACTCATTGGGAATATAGAGATTAATCGTCAAAATCGGTTCGAGCAATTGGGGATCGCAATTTTGCATTCCCTCGGTCATGGCGATGCGGGCAGCTTGTTTAAACGCCTGTTCAGAACTATCAACAGAGTGGTAGGAGCCATTGGTGAGGGTGACATCCACATCGACCACGGGATAACCCAAGGGCCCCCGCTGCAAAGAATCCTTTACGCCCATTTCAACGCCGGGAATATATTGTTTCGGCACAACGCCACCGACAATACTCTGGTGAAATTGGAAGCCGCCGCCCCGCGATAGGGGTTTAATGTCGAGGTGAACATCACCAAATGCGCCATGACCACCGCTTTGATGCTTATAGCGTCCGTGGGAATGGCCGCTTTTACGAATGGTTTCTTTGTAGGGCACTTTGGGCATCTGGGTGGACATCGGGATATTGTATTTGCGGTTTAGGCGATCTAAAGCGACCTGGAGGTGGATATCCCCTTGTCCCCAAAGGATTACCTCATGGGTATCGCCGTGCTGTTCCCAAGCTAGTGATGGATCTTCGTCAATGAGTTTGCCGAGGGCGGCACTGAGTTTTACTTCGTCTTTGCGCCGTTCGGGGGCGATCGCCAAGGCGTAGACTGGCTGCATAATCTCAGCTTTGCGTAGATCTTTCACTTCACCACTGCGACTAAGGGTATCGCCCACAGTAATCGATTCCATCCGTGCCAAAGCAACAATTTCACCCGTGACCGCCGTTTGGATCGCCTGTTGGTGCGCACCCATTAAACGATAAATGCCCCCCGGGCGATCGCCATTGAGGAGCATGCCCTCAGTCAGTTCACCTTGCCACACTCTGACAAGGGATAATTTGCCACCTTGGGGCGTGTAGAAGTTTTTGAGAACTTGAACAATCGTGTCGTTTTCTTTGGCTCTAAGTTGACGACGACTAGCCGTGACGGGCGGAGCTGGAGCCTCCTTAACAAGGGCATCGAGTAAAGGACGAATGCCGTAGTCTTGGTCGGCAATACCAAACATAACGGGCACAACTTGATCAGCACTAAGTTCTTTGCGGAGATCTTGGAGAATTTCTTCAGATGATGGCGCAATTTCCTCAAGGAGTTTTTCTAATAGCTCATCATCAAAATCAGCGAGCGTTTCGAGCATTTCCTCGCGGGTAATCTGCTCTTCAACTTTCAGTTCGGCAGGAAACGGCACGGGATCAGCGGGCGAGTCGGGATGGTAATGGTAAGCCTGTTCCGACACAAGATCAATAAAGCCAATCAATTCCCGATCTTTGCGAATCGGATATTGCTGGGGCACAAGGGGACGGCTAGAGGCTTGCTTTAGGGCATCGAGAATGTCGAGGAAATTATTTTTCGCCCGATCCATCTTGTTAATGAAAACAAGGTGGGGAATATCCCAATCATCTAAAAATTTAAATAGGGGCGCAAGGGTTAGAATGCGCTCAGTTTCCGGCTCGCACACGATAATGGCAGTACCTACTCCCACAAGGGCATTGTAAGTTTCCTGAAGAAATTCGATGGAACCGGGACAGTCTAAAAAGGTGAGATCGATATCTGCGTGATTTGTACTGGCAACGGATACCTCAACGCTCATGGTGCGATCGCGGGCTTCTTGACTGCTGTCGCCAACCGTATTGTGTTGGGTAATAGAACCTTTGCGAGTGATTTTTTCGGTGACAAAAAGTAGACTTTCGAGGAGAGTTGTTTTACCTGAAGAGTAGGGGCCAATGATCGCGATATTACGAATGTTTTTTATCGGCTTATTCATATTTTTAAAACCCTATTTTTTGGATGTAATAACGAAGGCTATGTTAGAAAAAGTTATCGCGAAATTCTCTAACGGCAAGGACAGCAAATTTACCAGTGCGTGGTCTATTCATCATTGGGGATCGGTTATGGTCACTGCCTTGATCTGTTGTCAGACTAGCTGTATTTGGGGGCTGACTGACTAAAATCGATATGTCTTGTAAGGTATGTCGGACTGATTTTAAAGTTCAATAAACATCTGTAAATCTTGTGATAGATCTATTCATTTCTCGTAATCTTTTTCGCCTAGGTTGTTATTTCTTTTTTCTGGGTCTGGTAATGTTTCCCCTCGCGGCAGAAGGGCGATCGCCCCAAGTAAAGCAAAGTAGTTCTTTCCCGGTAATTACCCCGACAACGCCGGCGGCAAAGGAGAAAATGTCCCAAGGTTTACAGCAGGTGCAGCAGGGACAACTCTCCCAAGGGATTCGGTTGTTTAATGAGGCGATCGCCCTTGATCCCGCCCTGTGGCAAGCCCATTACAATCTTGGTTTAGCACTGAGGCAATCGGGTGATTTACAGGGAGCTGCCAATGCCTTTTACCAGACGGTTGTGCTCCAGCCTAATTTTGCCCTTGGGTATGCCAGTGTGGGGGGGATTTTGACCGATGTCCAAAACTGGTCCCAAGCGCAGCAATATCTAGAGCTGGCGATCGCCATTGAACCAAACCTTGCCCTTGCCCACTACAATCTTGGTCTCATCCATCGGCAATTTGGTCGTGTGGAAGCCGCTGTTCAGGCTTGGGAAACAGCCCGTCGCCTCACCCCTGAACTAAATGAAGCTTCCCTACAACTAGCTGAAGTGTATCTCAATGGCGATCGCCTCAAAGAAGCCACAACCCTGACTAACGAAGTACTCAGTCGCAATTCCCGTTTAGCAACAGCCCATTACCTACAAGGACGTATCGCCGCAGCCCGTGGTAACTCAGAAGCCGCCCTCACATCTTTCCGTACCGCCAGTCAGATCGACCCAAATTATGCCAATGCATACCTCGCGGCCGCAAAAATTTTAATTCGTAACGAACGGCAAAGTGCCGCACAACCCTTATTAGACTATGCTTTACTTCTGTATACCCAGCAGGGTCAAACCGGTTGGGCACAAGTTACGCGCGAGTTGCGTCAGCAGCTTTAAAGGGCGATAAACTATATAGCGGTGGCGATCGCCTAAGGCCTCATAGCAAGATTTTGACATCATGAAATCAGCTTTTTGGCGCATCTACGTAGGTTCTTATTGTCGCTTTTGAAATCTCAGCCAGCAAATTACTCAGGGGATTTGCCCGCAGCCGAATATTTTAGACCGACCAAAGTTCCGTAAATAAACAATGGTGTGGTGAATCAGGAACACGGAAAATGAACTTAACGTGAATTTTTAATGTGCATCTCATAAAGTCTACATTTATGGCGGTGAATACCGAACTGACTTATGAACCGACGTTCCCAGTTTTCCGAAGATTTAGCTTTGTTTAAGCGTTATGCGCAGCAGCCTAATGTTTGTCTTCGCAATCGTCTCGTACAACTAAATTTAGGACTTGTCCGCAAGGTGGCCTATCAAATGAGCCGCACTTGTGCTGAGACCTATGAAGACTTAGAACAGGTCGCTGTTTTTGGTTTAATCCGAGCTGTAGAACGCTTCAATGCCGACCGTGGTGTGGCGTTTAGCTCCTTTGCAATGCCCTACATCCGTGGCGAAATTTTACATTACCTCCGCGATCGCGGCAGTATGATCAAAATTCCCCGGGTTTGGCAAGAGCTACATTCTAAAGGTCAAAAACTCCGCCGCAAACTCCGCACAGACCTGGGGCGATCGCCCCAAGATCACGAATTAGCCGCAGCCCTAGGTGTCAGCACAAAAGATTGGCAAGACTGCGAGCTCGCCTGGAAAAATCGCCTACTCATTAGTCTCGATGTCACCCTCGGAAACAACGCTGACGACACAGTCACCCTCGGCGAAACATTGCCAGACAACCATAATTTAGAACAGCAACAACGCGAAGAAATTAAGTTACAACTCCAAGATGTGTTTGTACATCTAGAAAAACGAACAAAAGATGCAATTCAACTCGTCTGCCTAGAAGAATTACCCCGCACCGAAGCAGCAAAGCGCATTGGCATTAGTCCGATGACAGTTTCCCGCCACCTGAAAAAAGGCATGCAACAAATGAATCAGCTGCTAGAACCTCAGGCGGCTTAACCCAAACCCATAAAATGGGTAAACTAAAATTCTTATTTTATAAATGATTTAAGATTTTATTGATAGAGTCCCAGTTTACAAGATTAGTAGGGGTTCAACATGCTAAACCCTGACAAAATAAAGCTTTAAAGCATATTAAGTCTCTCAATTTTAGTGGTTTTGACTATAGATTCTCCAAAATCATTTGGTATCAAGTTAAATTCGTTTTGATTTTTTTAATTCAATATAGTTATCCCCCCTTAGTACACGAGAGCAAGGGGGGATTTTAGCTCAGGGCTATTTTTTACAATAATGCAGTTCTATTGTCGTGGCAGGCAAGATAGACCGGGGCTTAAGATGTTAAACCCCTATAAGACAAGGCTTTAAGGCCTGTCAGATGTCTTAACTAACGTCAGTTATGGATCAGAATGTAGCCAAACTTCTTTAGAGAAAAGGAGACACGGAGAGGGAGAGACACGGGGAAGCCACGAAAATTTGCATTTTTTGAAAGCTAGTAGGATTGTTTGCATAGAAACATCTCCTGATCTCTCGCTCTCCCATTCACCGCGTCGTACTTCCGAGCATGCTTAAGCAAAACTCACGTTAACTATGATGACTTTATAAAAATGATTTAATGCATGACCATACCACCATCGACATTAAAGGTTTGCCCTGTAACATAGGCTGCGGCCGGGTCTGCTGCAAGGAAACGAATCATGCCGGCAATTTCCTCCGGCTTGCCAAAACGCCCAAGGGGAATGTACTTGAGGATATCTTCGTTGTCCAAACCTTCGGTCATGTCGGTGGCGATAAAACCGGGTGCGACGGCGTTTACTGTAACGTTACGGCTGGAAAGTTCCTTGGCAACTGTTTTGGTAAAACCAATAACGCCTGCTTTCGCGGCGCTGTAATTTGCTTGGCCGGGATTTCCCATTAAACCGGCAACGGAAGTGATATTAATAATGCGACCGTAGCGTTTTTTCATCATGGTTTTGGTGACGGCCTTGGTGCAAAGAAATACACCTGTCAGGTTTAGGTCGATGACTGCTTGCCATGTCTCAGGCTTCATGCGCATCAACAGGGTGTCTTTGGTGATACCGGCATTGTTTACCAAAATGTCGATTTGTCCCCATTGGTCTAGGGTTTGTTTGATGAGGTTATCGACTTGATCGGCTTGGGATACGTCGGCTTGGAGGGCGATCGCCTCACCGCCAGCTTCGGTAATTTCAGCCACTAAAGCTTCTGCTGCATCGCTAGAACGGGCGTAGTTGATGACGACCTTTGCGCCTTCTGAGGCAAGGGCGATCGCCGTTGCTTTGCCAATACCCCGTGAAGCGCCTGTAATAACCGCGACTTGACCCTTAAGGCGTTGTTGAGGGAGTAACTCCATTACCGATTTCTCCAAAAAATAATGCTTATTTTCGACTGGGTTATCATAGGAGGATGATAAGGGCGATCGCAACATTTTCGTCCACAATGCTTCCGGGAGAAACTTCAAGAATGGCTGTTAAGAAAAAATTTGCTAGTTTTCAAGAAATGATCGAAAACTCTCAAAAACCAGTATTAATTGATTTTTATGCAACTTGGTGCGGCCCTTGCCAGGTGATGAGCCAAGTTTTAGAACAGGTCAGTGTGCAAATGCTCGATGAAATACAAATCGTTAAAATCGACGGCGATCGCTACAATACTTTAGCTTCTCAACATGGTGTTCATGCCTATCCCACCATCGTGCTTTACAAAAATAAGCAAGTTGCCTTTCGTGCCGAAGGCGTTGTCCCTGCCCCTCAGTTGATGCAACAGTTACGCCAAGTCATTCGAAAGTAGTACTCAATAATACATCCCCTCTCTATCACGGTAGAAATAGAAGGTAAAACAGTTTATTTTGTGACCAAGATCATAGTTCTAACTAACCTATAAATATTATTATTTGACTCAAATCAGAGTCTTTTTTTTTGTATAAAAAAGGTTTCGTAAACTTATGAAAAGAAAGGCTCTCTTTCCCTTCCATTGATATTTGCTTTTACGCTACATTCAAAGGAGGGAAAGGCAGGAAGATATCGAAAATAGCGTTGATTTAGTTTTGAATAAAAGATTATTTCAGCAGCGTTGATCGGTTAATTCTGCGGGTGTAGATGGTTGAGGTAAGGAAACAATGGTTTGGCAACAATTTCAAAAAAAAGTTACAAAAGTTCTTGCAGGTAGTGCAACAAAAATCGCTTTAGGTCTGGGATTGATGGCGATCGCCCCTAGTTTTGCTACGGCGATGCCGACCAATAGCGACACAAATACTTATTTATTTGGGACAACTCCTGAAGCGGGTCAAATTGGACATGACTATATCGTGATGCAGCTGGGCGAAGAAAACAGCGTTAAAGGTGCGTTCTATCAAGTCAGTTCTGAGTATGCTTGCTTCTCTGGGAAAGTAGCCAATGGCAAGCTTGATCTAGCGGTGGTGGATCCCTACGAGCAAGTTGCCTATGAGCACCAGCTAAACTATGAAGAAAGTGCGTTAGTCGCCAATACTGGTGAACACACTACCACTCAGATTGTGCCGGAAGGCTTTCATCTAATTGATATCGTCAGTAACTTGGCAAATAGCGTTCTTGCACAATGTGGGACGGAAGCGCCTCTAGAAATTTAAATGAGAAACGCTGAAATGTTTTATCACAGAAGTTATTAAAAGAAGTGAAAATATTTTGGGCATAAAAGTACCCCCTTATTGATTGAGGGGGTTTTGCTTTTAGGGGGATTGTACTAAAAAATATTGCTTGAATTTATGGGTCTATTAGGCGGTGATTTTTGCCCCGGTTTGCACTTGCCACAGATTATTGTAAATGCCTTGTTGTGTGAGTAGTTCTTCGTGGGTCCCTGACTCAACAATTTTGCCTTGATCCATAACATAGATACAGTCGGAATGGCGAATGGTGGATAGTCGGTGGGCGATCGCCACGGTGGTGCGATTTTGGGTAATGTGTTCTAAAGATTTAGCGATGGCTGCTTCGGTTTCGTTATCAACCGCAGAGGTGGCTTCATCGAGAATGAGGATTGGGGGATCTTTGAGAATGGCGCGGGCGATCGCCAATCTCTGTCGTTGACCACCGGATAATCTTTGTCCTCTTTCTCCCACAATGGTGTCATATTTGTAGGGCAGTGCTTCAATAAATTCGTCGGCTTCCGCTAATTTGGCAGCATGCTGAATTGCGGTGAGGGAAACATCTGTGTTGCCGTAGGCGATATTGTCTGCCACTGTGCCGTGAAACAGAAAAACATCTTGGCTTACTAAACCGATCGCCTGCCGCAAATCCTTCAGGTAAATGTCGCGAATATCTAAACCATCAAGGGTGATTTTGCCGCTATCGAGTTCATAAAAACGCAGTAGCAATTTCACAATGGTACTTTTGCCAGAACCCGTTGCTCCCACAATGGCGATCGTTTGACCTGCCGGAACACTAAGGGAAAAATTCTCTAGGACAGTGGCGCGATCCTTATAGCCAAATTTGACGTTAGAAAGATTGATTGCACCTTTAACCGTATGGGTGGGTAATGCCTTTTCGCCGGATCGGATACTAATCGGCGTATCAAGCAAATTAAAAACACGTTTTGTCGATGCCATTGCCCGTTGGTACAAGTCCAAAGTTTGACCCAAACGAGTTAGCGGCCATAGCAAACGCTGAGTCATAAACACGAGAACGCTGTAAGTTCCAACAGCGAGGGTGCCACTTTCAACTTGTAAACCACCGAAAAATAAAATTGCGGTAAAGCCAGCCAAAATTGCGATGCGAATTAACGGCACAAATGCGGCACTAAAGGCGATCGCCCGATTATTACTTTTCACATAGGCAAGACTATCAAACCGCAAACGATCCAGTTCAAAATGCTCCGTTGTAAAACTTTTAATCGTCGTGATACCGCTAAGATTATTCGAGAGACGGGTGCTGAGTAAACTTACTTTTTCCCGCACATCCCCATACAAAGGCGCTAATCTTTTTTGGAAGCTAATGGAACCCCAAACAATAATCGGCACAGGCAAAAGTGCCATCCAAGCAACCGTCGGCGTGAAGTAAATAAAAATGCCGCCGATGAGCACAACTGTGGTTAAAACTTGCAGAATTTCATTGGCACCGACATCAAGAAATCGCTCTAACTGATTAATGTCGTCATTGAGTAACGCTAAAAGTTCGCCCGTACTGCGTTCTTCAAAATAGCCCAACTCCAAATCTTGCAAATGACTATAGCCATCCAGCCGTAGCTCATGCTGCATTTTTTGGGCGAGGTTGCGCCATAGCCGTTGGTACAAATATTCAAAGACAGATTCGGCACTCCAAATGAGTAGCGATACCACGCAAATAACGAATAGCTGACCGACTAAACTCGTTACGCCAAACTGGGCGACAAAGGAATCTTCTTTTTCGATCACGGTATCCACCGCCATACCAATCAAAGCTGGTGGCGCGAGATCAAAAATCTTATTTAAAACAGAACAGGCGATCGCCTGATTGATCTGAGTCTGGTGGCGATCGCCGTATTTCAGTAGACGTTTTATCGGAGAGGTCATAAAAAGCAGAATACAGTTCTAGTATCCAGCGATCATAACCCGTCTAAGTTCCACACCTATGGAGCGCGAAATCTAGCTACCGAAAAAACAGTCGAAACAGCGAACATTAACTGATGTTTTTTAAATTTTTACTTTTCCTTCTCGCTAAATATGCCTAAATTTTTAAGCATTAGCGTCTTGCAATAATCCAAATGGCGTGGACGATACCGGGAATGTAACCCAACAACGTAAGCAGAATATTAATCCAAAACTGGGGGCCAATACCAACTTGTAAGAAAACACCTAAAGGAGGGAGAAAAATGGCGACAATAATCCTAACAATATCCATTGATTTTTTTATTGAAATATCTATGTTCAATATTCACAATAGACTAGGTTTATAGCCTAGTCATGTATAGAGAAGTATAAGAAGCCCTACCCCGTCCGATATAAATTATCCGTTTTGAAATATGTTTATTTCTTTGGGATTTTTCTTAAAAAAATACAAAATGCCGCTTTAATCAGTTCTGAGAGAAAGCAAAGACATTATCTGAAAGTCTTGTGCTGAAAGAAATATAGCCTTTTTCGCCTAGATGATATGGTTCCTTTCCTAAGATGACTGAAATCTCGTTTAAATTTACCTGACTAATTTATATGACAATTTTCATTCAACGTTTTTCCATTAATTTCCTATAAAAAAGAGTCAGAAAAAGGGCATTTAAAAAAGGCAAAAGAAGAAAAATATCAATATTTTATAATTTAAAACGGTAAATCGTTTCTCCGTCAGGCGATCGCTGAACATCACCGTTAAATTCTTTTACCCGAGCTTCAAGATATCGCTGGGACTCTTTGCCTGATAGCTTAGATGTTTGCGCAAATTTCAGAATACTAATTTCGCCTTGGTTCGCTTCAATGGCGTGGTAAAAATTTTGTCGCAACCAATCAGAATCAAATTTTTCTTTACGCACCCGTCGATGCAAACTGTACAGCATCCAGCCCCCTGATGCCGTGAAAGGCAAACCGAAAATGATGAGAGCTGCCATGGCATTTTCCCGCTCCTCTTGGGGCACGGACATATTATTCATTTCAAAGGTGGCATAGATACTAATGGGCAAACCCATGATCAAAAATGAGATGCCAACGAATCGCTGAAACCCTCGAAAGGCAACCCTCGCCCAGTGTTTTTTTGGTGCAGCGATAGGGGCTTGGGGAGATTTGGCGAGATGAACTTGTGGCTGGGGAATGTTTAGGGCGGTTTCTGGAATACTGTCTTGCAAAACAGTTTGATGATTTGAATTTAAGGCTGTTGGCGCAAGGTGAGAAGACTGTGAAGAGAGGGCGGCGATCGCCTGTTTGACCTCCAGCGCAGAACGATACCGTTGCCGAAAATCATAGCAAATCATCCTATCGAGAATGGCAGCAAACTGGGGCGAAACCTCCGCATCCTGTCGCCACATAATTTCAGCCGTATTGGGATCTTCATAGAGCTCATCATTAGTGTTGTAGCCCATGGGCGGAATTTTGCCCGTTAAAGCCTGCACAATGATCATCCCAATAGCATAAACATCACTACTGAGCTTTGGTTTACCGCGTCCCTGTTCACTAGACATGTAGCCCGGTGTGCCAATGATTGTGCCCATTTGCGTTTTCCCCTGAGCATTGACCTGCGTGGCCGCGAGTTCCTTCACCGCACCAAAATCAATCAAAACAACTTTGCCATCCTGTTGCCGTCGAATTAAATTAGCAGGTTTGATATCGCGGTGAATTACCTTTTGCCCATGGATAAAAGCCAAAGGCTCCAACACACTTTCAAGGAGGGCGATCCCATAGGCTTCACTTTGTTTTTTGCCCACTATAATTTCCTTTTCCAGACTATGACCCTCGACAAAATCTTGCACCAGAAAAAATTCTTGATTTTCCTCAAAATAAGCTAGCAAATGGGGAATTTGATCATGATCCCCCAAACGATTTAGCAGCTGTGCTTCCGATTCAAAAAGTCGCCGCGCCACCTGTAACGCTTCTGGGTTGGTAAAACTTGGCTTAAGCTGCTTGACAACACAAACTTTATTAAATTGCTTAATATCCTCTGCTAGGAAAGTTTGGCCAAACCCCCCAGCTGCAAGAGATTCCCTAATCTTGTACCGTCCGTCAAGAAGTTGCCCGATCATAATCACCGTTTACAAATATTGCGCCAAAACCACATAACCCTATTATGAAGCAGCATCTAAATCTACAAAGAAAAATTTCAATGTTGCGCTTAAAAATAAAAAAAAGAAAGCCACAATGACTTTCTCAAAAAAACTATGAAATTTATATACTTAATCGGACTTAATCGGAGCTTGGGGCGATCGCCTAATGGGAAGCCCGTAGATTATGAGATTCTTGTCTAAGCAAATTCACAAGATGCTGATCACCACTAGCCTGAGCAGACTGAATACGACGCTCTAAACTCCGGCGCATATTTTCAAGATGTACTTGGCGCACATCCTGACTCATCAACTGCGAAAGCTGAGGTAATTTTACCGGACAAGACGGTGCTGGAGCCTGATGACCAACAGAACGCTCCCGCAAAGACGCTGGAATGACCGATTGCATCGTTGAGTACAAATTGCCACGGTAGTGCAGAAGTACAGATTCAGACTCCGGACGTTTAATTTCACTAGCAACACAACGACGGTGAGTTACTTGGCCACGATATTTGCCGAGAATATTTCCTTCTGTCACTTCTAAGGATGTTGGTACGTGCTCGTAAGAGACACCACGATATGTCAATTTCATATTTTCCTCTTCAACATTCCATAACTATTTCTGTAAATATTGTTACATTAACCACCTTAAATTTGCATTTATATCAGGAAAAATTTATATTTGCATCATTTTTCATAACGATTAGGCACAAAAAAAAGGAGCCGTAAAGCCCCTCTTATTTTATTCAAGTAATTTGTCTATGGGACCTAAGCCATACTCAGATGAGATGACTGAGGCCATCAACTCTTTAGGCCTGCTCTACAAGTTCAGGTTTGCGCTCTTCTTTACGAACAGCAACCTTACCTTCTTCACTAATATCGACAATAGCTGTGTCACCAGAACTAACGCGACCAGAAAGAATTTCCTCAGCAAGGACATCCTCTAGGAGACGCATAATGGCTCGACGTAATGGACGCGCGCCGTAGGCTGGGTTATAACCTTCCTCGACAAGACGTTCTTTAAATTTGTCAGTAACTTGTAGCTCGATCTCTTGCTCTGTTAGACGCTTAAAGACATCCTTGAGCAGAATCTCGGAGATCTCCTTGACTTCTTCCTTGTTGAGCTGACGGAATACGATGATTTCGTCGAGACGGTTCAAGAATTCAGGACGGAAGTATTGCTTCAATTCCTCATTTACAAGGGAGCGAATCCGGTTGTACTGGGACTCAGCCGCATCATCACCGAACTCGAAACCGAGACCGCCACCACCTTTCTCAATAACCTTGGAACCAATATTGGAAGTCAAGATAATGAGGGTGTTCTTGAAGTCAACGGTACGACCCTTCGCATCAGTCAAACGACCATCTTCAAGGATTTGCAGAAGCATATTGAAGATATCGGGGTGTGCTTTTTCAATCTCATCAAAGAGAATGACGGTATAAGGACGACGACGAACGGCTTCAGTGAGCTGACCACCTTCGTTATAGCCGACATAGCCTGGAGGGGAACCGATCAACTTGGATACGGTGTGACGCTCCATAAATTCGGACATATCCAGACGAATCATTGCATCCTCAGAGCCGAAGAAGTAAGCTGCCAAGGATTTGGTGAGCTCGGTTTTACCCACACCGGTAGGACCAGAGAAGACGAAACTTGCAATGGGACGGTTGGGGTTCTTGAGGCCAACGCGGGCACGACGGATCGCACGGGATACAGCTCTCACGGCATCTTCTTGACCAATTAAACGTTGGTGCAAAGTTTCTTCCATATTGAGGAGCTTGACGGATTCGCTCTCGGTGAGTTTGTTGAGAGGTACGCCTGTCCAAGATGCAACGATGTGGGCGATCTCTTCGGCATCAACGACTGCGTCGATGTCAGTCTTTTTCTCTTTTTGGCTGGCGGCGATCGCCCGAATTTCTGCCTTAATAGACATTTCGCGGTCGCGCAGTTCACCGGCTTTGTCAAACTCTTGGGAACGCACTGCTTCATCCTTGTCTTTGAGGACACCCCGCAGTTCCTTGTCTAGCTCTTTTGCTTCAGCAGGAAGTTGGGAATTGATGAGGCGGACGCGAGATCCAGCTTCGTCAATAAGGTCAATGGCCTTATCGGGGAGGAAGCGATCGCTGATATAACGATCTGCTAATTTTGCTGCTGCATCGAGTGCCTCATCAAGGATTTTGAGCTTATGGTGTTGCTCATAGCGTTCGCGGAGACCAAAGAGAATTTCGATGGTTTCTTCAACGGAAGGCTCACCCACCATGACGGGCTGGAAACGACGCTCTAACGCGGCATCCCGTTCAATGTGCTTGCGGTACTCATCGAGGGTAGTCGCACCGATACATTGCAGTTCACCACGAGCCAAAGCAGGCTTGAGGATATTTGCGGCATCAATGGCACCTTCCGCTGCACCAGCACCAATCAGGGTGTGAACCTCGTCAATGACAAGGATGACGTTGCCAGCTTGGCGCACCTCATCCATGATTTTTTTGAGGCGTTCCTCAAATTCACCGCGATACTTAGTACCTGCAACGAGCAGACCGATATCAAGGGTAACCACGCGCTTTTCTTCGAGGATATCTGGGACATCACCAGTGGAAATGCGCTGGGCTAGACCTTCGGCGATCGCCGTTTTACCAACCCCCGGCTCACCAATGAGTACAGGATTGTTCTTCGTACGGCGACCAAGAATCTGGATAACCCGCTCAATCTCTTTTTGACGACCGACAACGGGGTCAAGTTTACTGTCCTTTGCCAACTGCGTTAAATTTGAGCCAAACTCATCAAGAGTCGGTGTTTTGTTGCTGCGGGAGCCACCGCTACCAGCTGCGACCTCAGCGGTTTCACCCAACATACGGATAACCTGGGTTCTTACCTTAGAAAGATCAACACCTAAGTTTTCAAGGACTCTAGCTGCAACTCCCTCACCTTCCCGAATGAGACCTAGCAATAAATGTTCAGTGCCGATATAGTTGTGACCGAGTTGACGGGCTTCCTCAAGGGATAGCTCTAAGACTCTCTTTGCTCTAGGTGTAAAAGGAATTTCTACGGCAACAAAGCCAGATCCCCGTCCAATAATTTTTTCAACTTCAATGCGAGCATCCTTGAGATTGACTCCCATAGACCGGAGTACCTTTGCGGCTACGCCAGTACCCTCACCGATGAGACCGAGGAGGATTTGCTCCGTACCAACGAAGTTGTGACCAAGGCGACGAGCTTCCTCTTGGGCAAGCATAATCACCTTAATAGCTTTTTCTGTGAAGCGTTCAAACATGATCTGTTTTTGTACCTGCTGCTAGTCCCGTATGTAAGGTTGATTCTAACACAGGGTAAAATTTTGGTTTCGCGCTCCTAGAACGGTTTTTGATTCGGTTTATACTCCTAGGCAGCGTCCGGTAACATTCGCTACGAACCGATCTCTAGGGCTTCGACAATGAGGCCGTACATTAAACCAATTTTAAAGACGTTAATGAGTTCAAAGGTGAGGTTCCTGCCTTGGTTAAGTTCTTCGTCTGGCGATCGCCGCAACCATCTCGGACGTTTGTAATAAAGGCGGCTCATCACTTCAAGAATGACTAACAAAATACCTCCAACCACGGGATCCCAAGCGGCAGTTTGTCCGGCAGTTGTCGGTACAACGGTTCCAATAAAGTTACCGAAAAGCAGACTAATGATAATAAGGGCAAAACGTCGCCAAGGATTTTGGAAAAATTGCCCAAATTTTACGAGACTGTCGTCAAACAGGGTGTTGAGTCGGGTACGCTGCATCTTTAAAAATTACCAGTAGTCAAAATTTATTTGTTGAGTTGGTTGAGGAGCCATAGGGCGACGACGATGCCGGTGAAGTGTGAGGCGATCGTGTGGGTATTGGCGAGGATAATAAAAAGGTCTTTGGGTTGGATGAGCTGGGATGTGTTCGAGAAAACCGCCCCTTGGGGAATCGTTAAGGCTTTACCAATGACTAAGCCGACAAATGCTTCTGCGCCAATAATGGCGGACATCATGCCTAGGAGATTGGCGAGTAATCCGAATTTGATAGTCTGCAAGGTATAGGATTTTTTGGGGCGTAGGGCATTGTCATCGACGAGCATTAACCGGGCAATGGTTTTATAGCGAAAGAAGAAAAATATACTGACGACTAAAGCCACAATGCCGCCAGCTGCACAGAAAACGCCAAAGGTGCTGCCTTGGCTGAATGTTGGATCTTGTTGGGCGGCAGCGGTATTATCGCCACCGACGAGGCTAGCACTGGCAAAGAGCAGGATTAAAGCGGCAACGACACCTAAAACAAGTTGAACCCAAAAACCAATGTTTCCGGCAAATCTCAGGGTTGCGGAGGCGCGCAGGATAGCGATGGGGATTGAATTCCCGGTTAAGGCTCCTGATGAGGAACGTTTCATAAAGGGTTTTGTCGGTTGTTAAACGGCTTTTTCTTGATCTATTTTGTCATAGGTTCTTTGCTTTCTAGTAGTCTCGATGGGAAATCGGGGGGCGATCGTCTGTCTACATTTCCCTAACAAATCTCTCGGCTAGAATAAAAAGCAATCTCATAGAGACTCATGGCGATGGTGCAACAGTTCTCTCCAGACTCGACGACGGGCAAAATCAAATATCCAGACAGTGACGGGCAACCGATGGCAGATAATACGTTGCAATTTCAGTGGATTGTTACGATTAAAGAAAATCTCGAACTGCTCTTCGCCGATGATGAAAATGTATTTGTGGCAGGGGATCTACTGTGGTATCCCATCGAAGGTGATAACAAAACTCGCCGTGCGCCGGATGCAATGGTCGTTTTTGGTCGCCCCAAAGGTTATCGCGGTTCCTATCAACAATGGTTAGAGGGTAATATCCCGCCACAAGTTGTCTTTGAAATTCTGTCGCCGGGTAATAAATTGCTTGATATGCAACTAAAACAGCGATTTTATGAGCTGCATGGTGTCGAAGAATATTACCTCTACGATCCTAATAAAAATGATTTGGCGGGATGGCTGGCTCAAGAGGGAGTTTTTAATGTCATTGAGCCGATTGATAATTGGACAAGTCCTCGTCTCGGCATTACTTTTACGCTCGCAGAAGAAACACTGAGTATTTTTCGACCGGATGGAAAACCATTTGTTTCTTTCCAAGAAATGGATCAGCAACGTAAAAATGCCGAAAATAATTTGCAGGCAGAACAGCAGCGACGGCAAGATGCTGAAACAAAACTAGCTAAGTTGCAAGAAAAAATGCGGTCCCTAGGGTTAGACCCCGATGAAGTTTGACTCTCAGCAGCGGCAAAAGGACAGGCTATGATAATCGTTTAATGTTTGTGTCTGTCGGCGGTTGATGAATCCGATTCGGTTAACGCTATTTTTTATTGGTCTCAGTGTGGTGCTGGGGCTAATTTTGTGGTTGATCAATTCGCTGTATCGTCTTTATCTTCAGGTTTCGTTTACTGCGCCGTTTCTGGCAAATATCCTGATTTTGTTATTGATTGGCTTAATCGGGCTGATTTTATGGACATTTGTTCGCTATTTCAATCTTTTTGGTCTAAATAAATCGCGCAAGAAAAGAGTGCGTCGGTCGGTCTCGACTCCGGATATCCCCCAACTTCCTACTGAAAAAACTGAGGTCGCGGCAGCGAATCTTCAGGTGGTGCAGCAGCAGGTTTCGCAAATTCAGGACGAAGTGGCTCGCAAAGTGCTGTTGGGGCGATCGCAGGAAATTCAAGCCAGTTTTGAGCGGAACGAATTACAAGTCGCAGTGTTTGGGACAGGTTCGGCGGGGAAGACTTCTTTGGTGAATGCCATGATCGGCGAGATTGTCGGCAATGTGGAGGCAACGATGGGTACAACGAAGTTGGGAAAACAGTTTCGTTTAAAGCTCAAGGGATTAAAGCGCGACATTGTGATTACGGATACGCCCGGTATTTTGGAGATGGGTGAGGCGGGTGTGCAGCGGGATGAGCTGGCGCGGGATTTGGCGACGACGGCGGATTTACTGTTATTTGTGGTGGATAATGATCTCCGGCAATCGGAGTTTGAACCGCTGTGTGAGTTGGCGGAATTGGGGAAACGATCGCTCCTCGTGTTTAATAAGGTTGATCTTTATACGGAAGAAGATCAAGAAATTATTGGCGATCGCCTCAAAAGTAAAGTGCATCATTTGATCGCTGAGGCTGACGTAATTCCCGTCTGTGCCAACCCTCAACCCTTTGAGCTAGAAAATGGCGAACTTTATGAACCGGAACCAGAAGTTGTGCCGCTGATGGAACGCTTGGCGACGGTGCTGCGGGCGGAAGGGGATAATTTACTGGCGGACAATCTACTGTTGCAATCGAAACGCCTCACCGAAGAAACTCGCCGCATCATTGACCATCAACGCAAAAAACAAGCAGAGCAAGTTATTGAACGGTATCAGTGGATTGGAGCGGGAGTGATTGCGGTCACGCCTTTGCCTGTGGTGGATATGCTGGCGACGGCGGCGGTAAATGCCCAGATGGTGATGGAAATTGGGCGGGTCTATGGCTGCGAAATTGACGGCGATCGCGGCAAAGAGTTGGCGGTATCCCTCGGCAAAACTCTCGTCAGTTTAGGCGTTGTCAAAGGCGCAGTGGAAATGTTGGCGCGGGTTTTACAAACGAACGTCGCAACTTTTGTGGTGGGCAAAGCTATTCAAGGAGTGACGGCGGCTTATTTGACGCGCATTGCCGGAAAAAGTTTTATCGAATATTTTAGTAACGACCAAGATTGGGGCGATGGCGGCATTACTGAGGTGGTGCAAGAGCAATTTCAACTCAGCAAAAAAGATGAGTTTGTTAAAGATTTTGTCGGTGAAGCACTGCTTAAAGTTGTAAATCCTTTCAAAGATATGTGGCAAATTGAGTTTGAAGAGAACCCAGAGCTTTCAGAATTAGAATGGACAACACCAAAACGTCGCCGTCGTGACGAGTGGTAGCTGGGAGAATTTGAGATGAATATAGAGCGTGAAGTCGATTGGCAAAAGCTGGCGGCAGTGCCAGAACTAGAAGCGTTTTTTGAGACAGACTTTGAAAGTTTTCAGCAGCTCATCCAAGAATGCATGGCAACGCTATCCCAGTTGCCGGAGTCAAGTTTAGACAAAATTGCCAAGCTACGGGCATTAGAAGTGACTAATGGCATTACCCAGTGGGCGTTTCGGCGCGGCGCGGAACAGGCATTATCCGTGGAGCAAACCAGAGTCTGCATGAATTTGGTAATGGGCTTTATGAAGCGAGTTGAGTTGGAATTTCCCAGCATCGGTAAGGTGGAGTTTGCCCCTGAAGAAAAAGATTACGTGCAACGGGTGCGGGGTTTGTATTTAGATGGATTTAAAAATAATTCTGAAACGGCAGTGCGGGAATTTCACGCTAATTCGGCAGCGCAATTCATAATGTGTGGCCGGCAGCGGCTAGAAGCGGCAATGGCTCTAGTGGAAAAGGATTACGGCGAAATGTTTTCTGAGTTTTTTATTCAGCGTGGGCAAAAGTATATTCGGTCTTATTTAGAGGCTTTATCGCCGTCTGATCCTGCATAACACTTGGCAGGCGATCGCCTTTTCGTTCATGATCTAAGTCTGTGCGTGGAGGTAGAAGATGAAAATACAAGCGGTGGACTACACAACGTTAGTGGCGTTGGTGGCGGAACTTCGGCGGGATTGGGTTCCGGCAAAATTGGAGCAGGTTTATCAATACGACAAACAAACGATTTGTTTGGCTCTACGCACTCTGCAAAAGCGAGATTGGCTGTGGGTTTCTTGGCATCCCCAAGCGGCACGACTACACATGGGCGATCGTCCGCCGCGAGATCCCGATACCTTTACCTTTAGTGAGCAGTTACGCCATCTAATTAAGGGTTCAGCATTGGTCGCCATGGAATTCATTCAGCCTTGGGAACGGGTTGTGGATTTGCAGTTTGGTACACGTCCCGGTGATCCGGCAAAGTTTCATCTCTACGTCGAAATTATGGGGAAACATAGCAATGTGATCCTCACCGATGCTGATCACAAAATTATTACCACTGCCCAACAAATTACTAGCGATCGCTCCACTATTCGTCCCGTCGAAACGGGGCAACCCTACCAAGTTCCCCCTGCCCTAACGAAAACTGCTCCCAGCCTTGATGAAACTTTTGAGCGTTGGCAAGAGCGAGTTGCTTTATTACCAAAAACCTTAAAAAAACAATTACTTTCTAACTACCGTGGTGTCAGTCCATTACTCCTCGAAAATATGATTGGGGCAGCGGATTTAGCATCTTCCCAAAATGCCCATGAGGTCACTCCAGAGCAATGGCAAGCTTTATTCACCCAGTGGCAAAACTGGCTGCATAGTCTCAATCAAGAAGATTTCTCCCCAATCAAGTTGGCCGATGGTTATAGCGTGATTCATTGGCAAAATTTGGCAGGGAAAAGAACTGATAATTTACAGGGTTTGGTGAGCAAATATTACGGCGATCGCCTCAATGAGCAGCAATTCCAACAACTACGCCATCAGCTCCAGCAAAAACTAAATACAATTCTCAAGAAATTACGCCAAAAAGCAAAAACATTTTCAGAACGACTAGAGCAATCCCAAGGCGCAGAAACCTTCCGGCAATACGGCGACTTGATGATGTCCTTTCTCCACGAGTGGAAAGTGGGGATGACAGAAATTACTCTCAATGATTTTGAAACAGGTGAACCGATCACAATCCCCCTCAAGCCCGACAAAAATGCCGTGCAAAATGCCCAAGCCTTTTATAAACAACACCAAAAGTTAAAACGTGCCAATCAAATTGTGCAGCCCCTCCTCGATGAGGTAAATACTGAAATTCATTATTTAGAACAAATCGAAAGCAGTTTAGAGCAGTTGACCACATACCAAAATGCCAATGATTTAGAGGCTTTGCAGGAAATTAAAGAAGAACTAATCCAGGAAAAATATCTCGCCTCAGACCGCAGCAATGCCAGTAAAAAAGACATCTCCAAACCCCATATTTATCCAACCCCATCTGGCGGCGAACTATGGATTGGCCGCAATAATCAACAGAATGATAACCTCACGTTTCGTGTCGCCAATGACTACGATATTTGGTTCCATAGCCAAGAAATTCCGGGTAGTCACGTGCTCCTACGCCTTGAACCCGGTGAAACCCCCGACGAAAAAGAATTACAACTCGCCGCTGATTTTGCGGCCTATTACAGTCGCGCTAGCCAAAGCGACCAAGTGCCCATCATCTACACCAAACCGAAAAACGTTTATAAACCCAAAGGTGCAAAACCCGGTATGTGCATTTATAAACGCGAAACCATTCTCTGGGGCAAGCCTGAACGCGCTAAACAGGCGATCGCCTCCCAGAGCCAAGCCCTAGACTGACGATCACATCTTAATAACCCATAAAAAAAGCGAGACCCGAAGATCTCGTTCATTTCAAATAAATTAAATCGTAATGCCTTAACTAATCTAGAAATTTAGCGACCCATGCGAGCAGCATTTAAAACCTACTCTTCCCAGTTCTTCGCAACGATTTCAGCAAGGTCAACAACCCGCTGAGAATAACCCCACTCGTTATCATACCAAGCAACAACTTTAATCATGTCGCCATCCAGCGCCAGGGTCAGACTGCTGTCAATAGTAGAAGAAACATCAGTGCCACGGAAATCGCAAGAAACGAGAGGCTCGTCAGTATAACCAAGAATGCCCTTCATCGAAGTCTCAGAAGCTTCTTTGAGAACTTGGTTGATTTCGTCGGCGATCGTGGGCTTAGAAACCTGAGCCACAAGGTCAACAACCGAAACATTAGGAGTCGGGACACGCATGGCGATACCTGTGAGCTTACCCTGCATTTCGGGGATCACAAGCGCAACGGCCTTCGCTGCACCAGTAGAAGTAGGAACAATGTTCTCAGCAGCAGCACGCGCACGACGCATATCACGGTGGCTATTGTCGAGAATACGTTGGTCGCCAGTGTAACTGTGAACAGTGGTCATTACACCCTTAACAATGCCAAAACGCTCGTGGAGAACTTTGACGATAGGCGCAAGACAGTTGGTTGTACAGCTTGCGTTACTCACAACGTTTTGCTTATTGTGACCATATTCATGGTCGTTTACACCCACAACATAAGTGCCGATATGTCCGCCTTTGCCGGGGGCTGTAATTAATGCTTTCTTCGCACCAGCAGTGAGGTGCTTGGAAGCGCCTTCTTCCGTATTGAAAACACCTGTAGATTCAATAACGAGGTCTACTTCCCAATCCTTCCAAGGGAGATTTAGGGGATTTCTGTCAGAACAGCACTTGATAATGTTGCCATTAACTGTAAGTGTGTTTGCGTCGTAGCTAATATCGCCGTCAAACTTACCCAACATTGTGTCGTAACGGAGCATGTGGGCATTTGCTTTAGTATCGGTTGTAGCATTGATACCGACGACTTGAAGTTGACTATCTGTACGACCTGCCCAGCATCTCAAAAAATTACGTCCGATGCGTCCGAATCCATTGATCGCTACTCTAATCACCGCGTCTTACCCTCTGTTTTAGACTAAATTGCAATAAAAATTTTCATTTGATGACCCCAATCATATCAAAGACTGCACAATTCGATCCCCGAATTTGGGAAAACCCTCTGCTGGATTGAAATTTTCTATGGGTTTGTCTAGGAATGCTTTTAGGCGGTTATTGTGTCGGGTCTGTTTATTTTAAATGTCAGAGGCATGGGCTGAGATTTATTGCTGAGATTGAATGCGGTTGTGGCGATCGCCTAACCTGAAGAGTAGTTTTTTGTAAAAAATCGTTAATGCTGCATACTTAGTGGTGTTTTAAGGAAGCGACAAGAATTACTGCTTCAAGTTTTGTATGTGTAAGGAGAAGGATCTTTGAAAACTGTAGATCTAAATGGCAAACCTTTCCATTTCATCGGAATTGGTGGGATCGGCATGTCTGCCCTTGCCTATGTTCTTGCACAAAGAAATTTGCCAGTGTCCGGATCTGACCAACGTTCTAGCCACATTACCCAAAGGCTGGCTGGGGTGGGGGCGAATATTTTTAACCAGCAAATTAAGGAAAATCTCAATCATTTTGATCCGACGGAGAAAGCAACGGCAAAATTGCCCCAGGTGATCTGTTCTACGGCGATCGGCACTGAAAATCCGGAGTTCCAAGCGGCACAGCTGTTGGGGTGCGATATTTTCCATCGTTCTGATGTTTTATCGGCCCTCGTCAATGAATATGACAGTGTTGCAGTTGGTGGCACTCATGGCAAAACAACCACCAGCAGCTTGATTGGTTATATCTTGCTGGAGGCGGGGCTTGATCCCACAATTATTGTTGGTGGTGAAGTGGATGCTTGGGACGGTAACGCGCGCCTGGGCAAAAGTCGTTATTTGGTGGCGGAAGCGGATGAATCGGATGGCACTTTGGTTAAGCTTAATCCCAAGATTGGTGTTGTCACTAATATGGAGCTGGATCACCCGGATCACTATCAGTCCATTGATGATGTTATCGAAACGTTCCGTACCTTTGCTGGTCATTGCAAATCTTTGGTGGCCTGTTTAGATTGTCCGATGATCGCCTCGGGGTCATTGAATTTTGATATTAGTTATGCCATTGATAATCACAGCAATGCGGATTATTGGGCAACGGATGTTGTCTATGGGTCTGCGGCGACCACTGCGACGATTTGGGAAAAGGGCGATCGCCTCGGTGAGATCAATCTAAGTCTTTTAGGAAAACATAATTTAAATAATGCTTTGGCGGCGATCGCCGTGGCTCGATATTTTGAAGTGCCCTTTGCGCCGATTGCCGAAGCATTGACAACCTTTGGTGGTGCAAAACGGCGCTTTGAGGTGAAAGGTAAACGCCAAGGGATTACGTTTATTGATGACTATGCCCACCATCCCAGTGAGATTTTGGTAACGCTCGCTGCGGCAAGACTGCGCGCTGGTAAGGAAAATCGAGTTATTGCTGTTTTTCAGCCCCACCGCTATAGCCGTACGGCCACCTTCTTAGCTGAATTTGCGACCGCTTTTAAAGATGCCGATTTAACCGTGATTACGGATATTTATAGCGCAGGAGAGGAAAATATCGCTAACCTTACGGGTGAAACCCTCCAACAGGCGATCGCCCACCATCAAGACAACGTATTTTACCAGCCTGATTTTCGTCAGTTGCCAGAATGGTTATCACCGCAATTACAAAGCGGCGATTTAGTTCTATTTTTGGGCGCTGGTAACCTTAACCAAATCATTGCTGTTTTTTTTCAGGAAAGTTTCCCTGAATAAGAGATTTTGATGATGGATCAGTCAAATGTCCATTGACGAAACTTAAAATTTCGGATTAAGGTGCGTGCATCGCGAATTTCAACCTAGCAACAAGTCAGCAAAACGAATGGTCTGCTCCCCCCCTTTCCGGTCTTCAGTATCAAGACTTCCCCTCTCTTTTCCCAAGAATGAGCCCTTGTCATTTATAAAGTCGCAGGTATCCTTAGCGAGGTACACCTCATTTCGGGTCGGTGGTGATGCGGAGTTTTATGCAGCACCAACTTCATTGGAAGAAACACAAGCTTGTTTAGAATGGTACGCCGATCACCGTGATGAGTTACCACTCACAATTTTTGGCGCTGGATCCAACCTCTTGATTAGTGATCAAGGTTTACCCGGACTTGTCGTGAATACCCACCGTCTACGGTACTACCGCGCCGAAGAGGGTGGTTTACTGATTGCCAGTGCTGGGGAACCGATCGCCCGACTAGCTTGGCATGCGGCGAAACGCGGCTGGCGTGGTTTGGAGTGGGCTGTGGGGATTCCCGGCAGTGTTGGGGGCAGTGTCGTGATGAACGCTGGTGCCCATAGGGGCTGTATTGCAGATGTCTTGCAGTGGGTAAAGGTATTAGAACCAGACGGCTCTATTTCCCAGTTAAAGCCCGCTGAGCTTGGTTACCGTTACCGCACATCTAATTTGCAGGGTGGCGATCGCCTTGTCCTTGAAGCCGCCTTTAAACTCGAAGCCGGTTTTGACATTACCGAGGTCAGGCAAGATACCAAAAAAAACCTCCAGATGCGAAAAGCCTCTCAGCCATATCATTTGCCCAGCTGTGGCAGTGTGTTCCGCAACCCCTATCCCCAAGCAGCAGGCAGACTCATTGAAGAATTAGGCCTTAAGGGATTTCGTATTGGTGGTGCCCAGATTGCTGAACGCCACGCAAACTTCATTTTGAACTGCGGTGACGCTAAGGCGATGGACATTTTTCAAATTATTAGGCACGTCCAAGGCGAAGTAGAAAATAACTATCAAATTTTGCTGAAACCAGAAGTGAAAATTCTGGGTGATTTTTCCTAGGTTTTTTATTTTTACTAAGGGATGACGTAAATTTACCAATTCGAGCATAGGGATATTAAGATGGTCTACGGATCACAACGTAGATTTAAGTAAATCTCTCGATCTGTTTTACTGAAACACATTCAACATTTAACTCTGTAACCACTATGGCAAAAGGACAAGGATTTGGTCTCGGACTCGGCAAGATGAAAGAGCTTGCTAATGCGTTTCAAAAGGCACAACAGGTACAAGAAGGTGCTAAAAAACTCCAAGAAGAACTGGAAGCAATGAACGTTGAAGGTACTAATGCTGATGGTTCTGTCAAAGTAATCCTAAGTGGTAATCAAGAGCCTCGTGGTGTTGAAATCTCTGATGCGGCGATCGCCAAAGGTGCAGATGATCTGTCCGCTGCGGTTACCGAAGCCCTTACCGATGCATACAACAAATCTACCGAAACTATGCGCTCCAGAATGGAAGAACTGACTAGTGGCTTAAACATTCCCGGTCTTTAGAAAGCGGCCTTTAAAAAACAGTAAATTAGTAAATTAATGATTAATTACTCAGTGATTATTGCTCCATAGGCCATCGGTATTTTGCTTGTGGACACAACGCACAACATTAATTTGCGGTACAAAAAAAGCTCCTCAAGCGACATGTTTGGGAGCTTTTTTGTGATCGACTGTGGACTTCGATTAAAAAGCTTTAGCGATTTAAAGTTTGGTAGGCTTGCTGGACATCTTTAATGGTGAACAGGCTGGAGAATTTAATGTTTTGACTGGCATAAAATTCAGCCCCTCCCTGTTGTCGGTCCACGATTGAAATGATTTCTGTCACTTCATAGCCCATATCCTGTAGGCGCTCCACTGCTTGTGCCGCTGATTTTCCCGTTGTGACCACATCTTCGAGGACGACCACCTTAGCGCCTTGGGGTAATGGGGGGCCTTCAATGTAGGCTTGCGTACCGTGACCTTTTGCCTTTTTTCTAATGATGAGTGCCGGTAAAGGGCGAGCTTCATAGGCAGAAACAATGCTAACGGCGCTCACAATGGGATCTGCGCCAAGGGTTAATCCCGCCACGGCGGCTGTGTCTGGTGCTAATTGCTGAAGAATCAGGCGACCTGTCATGACACCTCCTGCGGCAGTTAGGGTGACGAGTTTGCCATTGATGTAGTAGGTGCTTTTTTGACCGGATGAGAGGGTAAAGTCTCCTTCTTTGTAAGCTTCTGTAGCGATTTGGTTAAGTAAGCATTGTCTTAGGGTTGCGGCGTTAGCCGTTAACAGATCGGAAAGGGAAGGATTAGTTGTCATGAAGCTAAAGAAAAGGAAAACTTGACCAATTTGGGTTTGTGAGCAAAGATGCTGGTAAGGATTTGATTTATGGACGAACCTACCATGCAGAAATGGTCTCATCATTTAATCACAGTTTTCGCAGTTGGAGCGGCTATTCAGGTGACTTCGGCTGGGGCGATCGCCCAAACTTTTTTAGAAGGCCGTGACCCCACTTATCCAGAGCATACCGCCGATGTCTTTGACCGTGCCGTTGATTACGAGCTGCGTAACGTTGACACAAGTTTCGATACTTGGCAGGTGCTAAACGACTTTTTTGGTGTTGTGCCGTTTTCGTTTCTTGAGCCGGGTTATCCAGAGCACAACGCAAAGCGCGATTTTAAGAAAGTCGATACTCTGTACCGCGACATTATGTTGCAACAGGTTGCCAGTGATCCTGTGATTCGTACACCGGACTTGGCAAATCCCTATAATTCTTCCCTTCGTAGTGAAGCTCCCGCCCAAAATGGCACATTGCAACTGCTACGTGGCACAGGTTTTTCCTTCGACCGTTAGCAAAGGCTGATCTGTTAACTGGAAGATGTTTTTAGGTTGATAAAAACCGATTAGTTTGTGTCCCCTAGGGACTGACTGGCAGGCTAACATTGAACTAAAAATTATTTTTCACAACGAGCCAAAAAATATTGAAAGATCTAACCAAGCTACCAATGGTGGCTGAGCGCGTGAATCAAGTCCAGGGTGCAGGAGTTGAACCTGCCTAACACGAATTATGAGTTCGTTGCCTAAACCGCTCGGCCAACCCTGGTAGTTTTGTGGTCTCAATGACCCGGTGGTTATCATAATATAATTTGTGGTTACTGCTTTAAGCAATTTCTTCTTATTGGATGTTGAGTGGCGATCGCCTATGAAATTTCAGACGACTCTAGCCTTTACTTTATTGCTGCTTGTGGCAATGGTGGGTGCTGGGACAGTAAGTGCGCTATATGGCTTTACCCTTGGTTTTGAAGCCCTAAAAGGCGTTCGTCAACCGGAGGGTAACCCAGCTCAGCAGTTGGTACGTAGTCGCCGAGCTTCCGGTGCTGGTGATTCGGTAAATGGCATTGAACTAGTTTCGGAACGGGAAGTGATTGTCGAGGTGTACGACAAAATTTACGCGCAAGAGCAGGAATTAAAACGGAATAGCGTTGCCAATGCGGCACAGCCTGAAAATAATTTTGTAAAATTACCGGCTAGCGAAACAGTCAATATCAGTACAAATGGCGTTGAGGCAACAGAAGAAACGGTTTTTCCATTGACGAATGTCGCTAACAATATTCGCTTTGATGTGACAAATTCTCGTCTTTTAGGCAACTATTGGGTCATTGATATTAGTCTGCAAAATGGGAGTAATTCTGCCGTCCGTTTTCTCTACAATTTCCTTGAGCTAAAGGATGCCCAAGGTCGTCTTGTGAGTGGTCAAACGGAAGGATTACCGGCTGAGATTCCGGCGAATAATCAAAGCTATACCGGACAGGTGCGGATCCCGGCGGTGATTTTGGAAGATGTTGAAACTATCTCCATGAGTTTGAGTGATTATCCAACTCAAGATATTACTTTGGAGATTGCTGATATTCCGGTGGTACGTTAAAAGGTAAAAATAAATAGTGAGGGTCTTTACGCCAAATTCATGTTATCCAGTGGTGATATCTTAGTCCGGCTGTGCTCAGTTTTTTTGCTGATTGCAATTAATGCTTTTTTTGTGACGGCTGAGTTTTCTATTGTGTCAGTGCGGCGATCGCGTATTAGTCAGCTTATTGCTGAGGGAGATACGAAGGCAAAGATGGTGCAGACGTTGCAATCTCGTCTGGAACGATTGTTGTCTACGACGCAGTTGGGCATTACCTTGTCGAGTTTGGCCTTGGGCTGGATCGGTGAAGATACGATGGCCAGCGCGATTGAGCAGTTATTGTTGAAATTGCCTGTGCCGGAAGTGTGGATTAAATCTTTTGCTGTTTCTGCGTCGATCCCGTTTGCGTTTTTCTTGATTGCTTATTTGCAAATTATCCTCGGCGAACTTTGCCCGAAGTCTGTGGCTTTATCTCACTCTGAGGAAATTGCCCGGTGGTTAGCGCCGCCGAGTTTGGCGATCGCCCGTATTTTTAAGCCCTTTATCTGGATTTTAAATCAATCAAATCGCAGTATTTTAAAAATATTTGGTATTGCCCCAATTCATCAAAATCTTCTCCATGACCGCGTTACCCCGGAGGAGTTGCAGCTAATTATTAATACTGAACAGGAATCTATGGGCTTGGAAGCCGAGGAACGGGAACTGCTCAATAATGTGATTGAGTTTGGGGATGTCAAGGCAGAAGAAATTATGACCCCCCGCACGAGTATCCATGCGATCGCCAAAACAGCGACCCTTGCAGATCTCCTCGGTAAAGTGAGTGAAACTAACCATTCGGCCTATCCTGTGCACAATGAATCCATTGATGACATTGTGGGTTTTGTGCGTTTTAGGGATTTTGCCGCACCCTTTGCCGACGCTAATGTGAGCCTTGAGAGTACGATTGAACCTTGGATTAAGCCAATTCCCTTTGTCGCTGAAAATACACCGATCGCCGATTTATTACCAAAAATTCAACGGACAAAACAGCCCATGGTGATGGTGGTTGATGAGTTTGGCGGTACATCTGGGTTATTAACGTCAAAAGATATTATCAATGAAATTATTGGCGATGAGCTGGAAGATCGTGTTCAGGCGATCCCTACCATTCAGAGCGTTAATCGTCAGACGTTTTTGGTTGATGCCCAGGTGGATATTGACGAGCTCAATGAAGCCTTGCAACTGAATTTGCCGACGACGGATGATTACCAAACCCTCAGTGGTTTCTTGCTTTACTATTGGCAAAAAATTCCGGTGATGAATGAGGTCTTTCGGTTCGATAATCTAGAATTTGTGGTGACTGAAATTAATGGTCCCCGTCTGAAACAAATTAAAATTGTGAAGACCAAGTCTGAGTTTGAGGCGATCGCCGAGCCAGATAGTTATAGAGAAACTGACCCTACTGCAAATTTTGAAGATATTCTGCCGGAGCAGGAAGACCGCAGCAATGGCTAGTCATCGTCAAAATATGAAGTGAAGTCAGTGCGGAATGTAAAGTTGTGGTGATAGTAGCCTAGGACTCTTCTTCAGAGTTGGTCGCTTTTTTTTTCGTGAGGTCAGGAATCAAATCTGGTTTCTTGGCATCTTCCCAACCGACTGGACGCTTGGAATTGAAAAAGGCAATTAGGCCAATGACAACGGCTGCAACAAGTCCGACGGCATAAACCAACGTAAAGTACAACGGAAAAGGTCTCGCCGCCGCTGCCAATAGAAATTCAGAATATTCACTCATTGCACTTCAATCGTTACGTTTTTTCACAATATACCAACAAGTGGAGACCCGGAGAAATGTCTCTGTCTGCTAGATGGCGATCGCCATCGGGATTTTCAGCATAATTACTGTTAAAATTCGTGGTTTTGATCGTTGTGATTTCTTGAAAAAAGAACGTATTGTCTTAAAGTGGCAGATTAAATCATTTTTGTTGGAATTAAACGATAGTGTTTTGAAATACCGTAAATTTCACGAATAACTATCTTATGCCGCGTCATCCTGTCTTTAATGCACTGTTTGAAGTTTTTGTACCGTGATTTTTCTGTTTATGGCTCACCTCTTTACCCCATCTTCAAAGCCTTGGTCACACCAATGGCTCCTTTATTTGGGTTTTATGCTGCTCGGTATTTTTGCGTGGCTGCCGAATAGTTTTGAGGCGATGCGCGATTGGCCATGGCTACCTGTGTGGCAAGGGGGATTTGGGTGTGTGGGGCTGTGGTTTGTTTTAAGTTTGCGAGACTATCAGCGACCATGGCAGGGCTTAGGTTATGGCTTGGATTGGGGAATCATGGCTTTATCGATTGCTTTGATTTTGTCTACGACTCGGGCAAATAACCCGGCTGCTGCTGCTTGGTATTTTGTGATGGTGTTTGGCCATGGCATGGTGCTTTACGCGCTCCGCAATTGGCTTCAGCAGGGACAACTATGGCAGTGGCTTTGGATGGGCTTGAGTGGGGTGGGTGTTGGTTCTGCGGTGATGGGTTTAGGGCTGTGGCTACCCCAAGCTGACTGGCTGAATTTGCGTAATCCGATGCCGTTGGGTTCCTATGGGGGCATGGGTGGCTATTTAGTTTTGGTTTTTCCTTTGGTTGTGGCTTTGGCGATCGCCCAACAGGGTTGGCAAAGGTGGCTCGCTACTGTGGGAGCTGGCATTATTTTGCTGGATTTGTATACGACTGCTGCTCGTTCTGCATTGGTGGCGATCGCCGTTGTGGGGATGCTCAGTTATCTTGTTTCGTTAGTAAATGGGCGGCGGGGCTTTTCCCTACAGAACTTAGTCCTCAAGACATTTTTACTCGTCATGGTACTGATGACTGTGGGCTTTAACCCTAGGGTTTTTGCGACGGCAAACTGGCAAAATATTCAGCCGACTGTTGCCTCTCAACTGAATTTGATGGATTCAGTGCGGGATCGGTTTTTCCTCTGGGTGACCAGTATTAATGTGGTGCAAAGTAATCCTATTAATGGTTTGGGGTTGGGGCATTTGGGGCGATCGCTGGATTTATTTCGTCCCCTCGCCAATCGCTCTCCGGAAACACCCCATTTATTTAGTACGCCCCTACAAATTTTGAGTGAAATGGGTCTCCTTGGTATTGTGGCGAGTTTGCTTTTTTTATTTTTGGTGATGCGCCTATGGCTGTCAATTTTGCCCTATGTAGAAAAAGATAGTGCGGCTGAGCTGTTGTTATACGGCATCGGGGCGGGCTGGGCGAGCTATGGCATTGTGTGCTTTGCTAATTATCAACTGGAATATTTACCTATTAGTCTGACCCTCGTGGCTACCTTGGCTTTGTTGTTGGCGATCGCCCAAATGTCTAGTCCTGAAGTACAGTTGCCTTTAAAAAATCGCCAGCGACGGGGTGTCCAACTGGTGAGTTTGTGGGTTTTCCCGATCGTTTTATATTTGGGCTTGCCTATGACTGTTTCGGTGGCCTTAAATGCTCAAGCCCAGGAGGCAAAATCCGTTGACAATGTAACCCTATACGAACAGAAGCTCAACAATGCCCATCGTTTTGTCCCTTGGCAACAGAGCCATATGGTGGATTTGGGGATGCACTACTGGCAAATACGCCAAGATCAGTTTGCTGCCGGAGCCACAATGGATGAGCTGAAATCTTTAGATGACTTGATTTATCGCTATTTCCAAAAAGCGAGTCAAGCTGTTCCCGACGACGCATTGTTGCAATACAACGCAGGGGCGATCGCCGTCGATCTAGCCTCAGAACCCAGTACCGAAATTTTTTCGACGCTACTCAAAAAAGCAAATAATCGCTTTCCCTATACGCTATATTTTTTGGCAAAAAGCTACCATGCCCAGGGTTTATGGCCAGAGAAAGTCACGGAATTGCTTGCTTTACAGCTATTGCAGACACCAGAATTTGTGGCAGCTCCCCGTTGGGACTCAGACCCCGCATTGGTATCTTTGAGAGAGGCTGTCTATGAAAAGGCGATCGCCCACTACGAAACCCTTCTCAAAAAATTACCGCCTAATGGTAGCGACTATCGACAAACCTACGAAACGATGCTTTTGCTGAAGTGGTGGCAAAACGACTTCTTGGGGCAGGTTGCGCCGCGTCAGTTAAGCCCTGTGGTGCAGGCGATTATTTTTGCCGATGCCCAACCCCAACGTTCTTTAGAAATCATTAATGATGCCCTCGCCGACAAGCCCAACGATCTACCCACTCAACTGCTAAAAGCTTGGTTTGATCCAGAATTTTCCCTGAGCTTGGAACGCTCCAATGGAGAAACTATTTTGGTCAATCAGCCTAGTACTCGCTACGGTACATTGCGGGAATGGGTGGCGGTAGGTCTCCCTCCGGAGCTGGTAAAGCCGACTCCTGTACTAGAACGAGAGTTTCGTTATCGTGATCCAGATTTGGCCGGCTTCAGTCAGATTATTCCGCCTACAAATTTACGGTCTGTACCCATGCTAAAGCTCCTCGGACTATTCGGCGATCGCCCCTTTCCTGAACTTGATGCTTTCATTGCAGCACAACAGCAACGACTAGAGAACTAGAACTATTTTGGTGTTTCCCAACAACTGTCGCCACAAAAAAAGAGTAGCGACTAAGCTACTCCTAGGGTTTTGGGATGGGCGACCTAGAGGTTTAGATCATGGTAACTCAACCTTAAATACGACCCCGTAACATCATGGCCATTTCGTTGGGGGTGGGAGATTTTTCAAGGGCGACTTCTTCCGTAATGCGGCCTTCTTGGTACAGGTTAAAGAGGGACTGATTCATCGTGATCATGCCGTCATATTCACCGTCTTGCATGAGAGCAAGCATCTCTTCGTATTTGGCTTCTTTGACGTAATCGCGCATCGTTTCGGTATTCACCAAAATGTCGTGGTAGGCCGCCCGCTTACCATCCGTTGTCCGGCATAAACCTTGGGCAATAACGGCAACTAATGATTCGGCGATCGCCACCTTCATCGCATCCTGCTCTTCCGCACTATAGAGGTTGAGAATACGTTCAATCGTTTTAATCGCACTATTTGTATGGAGCGTGCCCATAACTAGGTGACCTGTTTGCGCCGCTTTTAGAGCTGTGTTGACCGTTTCTTTGTCTCGCATCTCACCCACAAGAATCAGATCCGGGTCTTCACGCAAAGCAGCCTTAAGGGCGTTGTCAAACTTAAGAGTATGCATCCCCACTTCCCGGTGTTTGATCAAGGATTTCTTACTAGTGTGGACAAATTCCACCGGGTCCTCGATGGTAATAATATTTTTCGGGTGGGTTTTATTGATGTAGTCCACCATGGCCGCCATGGTGGTTGATTTACCAGAACCCGTGGGTCCCGTCACTAAGACCAATCCTTTTTCTGAATCTGAAATATTCTTGAAAATCGGAGGCAAACGTAACTGTTCCATAGTCAAAATTTTCAATGGAATCAGACGCATAACCATCGAAGGACCCAGCAACGAATCGAAGATATTGATCCGCACCCGGGCAAATTTATATTGTGTTGCACCGTCAAAGTCGAGATTATCTTTAAACCGCTGGATTTCTTGGGGGGTTAAGACCTCATGGAGCCACGCATAAAACGTGTCATTGTCGGTCATCGGATAATTGGTTAATAAAATTTCGCCGCGATCACGGAAACGAGGAATTTCACCAACACCGACATGCACATCTGAATAACCCTCCTTATGGGCATGGGTCACGATTTGCTCTAGGGAAGGTTGTCCTGCCCCCCGCTGGGGAATGCGAGGTGCAGCGGCTGTTGCTTTTTGCCTTGGGGGAGGAGGAGTTGCTGGACGGGCTGGTGTGGGAGGACGTTGGGGCGATCGCCGTTTTTGTTGTTGAGGCGTAACGATTCGCGTTTCCTCCTTAGGCATTGAGGGTATAGCTCCACCACGAGGAGCGACAATCTGAGTTTCCTCCGCACCACCTTGGGCATTCATCGGTGGCATTGGCATTTTCTGACCAGCATCAGGACGTTGTGGCGGTGTTGGTGTCATAGGAAATTGAGCATCACTTATAGGTTTATGGGCACGAAAACTCTGCAAAGCTTACGTTCTCCGGTAACTCACATCATTACCATTAGCCAGACATGATTTGGAGAATGACCCAATTTTATTGTTCCCATGTTAACTCGAATCGCTAAATCGCAAGGCGATCGCCAAAGCACCGTGACAAAGCCTTACACACAGCCATAGAATCGATAATCCCTAATGCCTTAATTCACAAATAATCACCTACTTCAGACAGCTTAAAAGACAAATCAACGAACCTTTGCCATCATCCAAAAGACCAAGGCAACTAGACCCATCAAAGTAAAGAAATGTAACTTTTTTCATCCTAAAAAAAGGTTTCTCATAAAAGCATTAGCTTCGTCTCAGAAAAAACATTTCCTAATAAGTTTAAATTCCTATCGCCGCAACATGATTGCTAATTGTAGACCTTAAAATCCCTGAAAACACTTTATTTGAAGGAAAAACTACCATATTTGAAAAGAAGAGCAATTAAGTTCTGTAAACAAAAACTTATCATTCATAGAAAATCTACTTATACTAGGAAACACCGCAGGCATCAGCATAATTTTCATACGATTTGAAAGATGCCTAACTAGATTTTTTACAACCAATAAATTTCCCTTGGAGGGATAGATTTATGAACTTCTCATCGACTCGCAGCTGGGACTCTTCCTACATTTCATTTTTTCTTAAGAGCTTTTTAATCTGGAGTTTTACTCTACTTGTTTGCTTATTAGTCGTCGGTTTTCCGGTTGTCGTATTGATGATGACAATTGGGTCTTTAATGGCAATTGTTCTGCAATCTGTACTGCCTGTTAGCGCCGTTTTGGTAGTCGCTGGAACCATTATTGGTGGCACTGTCATGAGTATTCTATTGGCAGCGGCAATGCTCACCATTAAAGGTGTACATCCCCAAGAAATGAGTTGGTTAAGCTGGCTTCATGGTAAGGAAGTTGTAGCATCTGAGTCTGTGTATGCTTCTTGTCCCCTTACCTGTGATTTAGTTTAGATGGGTCGCAAATGTCTAGCTAAAGTCTTAATGTCGTAAGTTCGTAAAATAATTGATTGAAATAATTTGATAGAAGCCCAGCATCACTGCTGGGTTTTTTATTGTGAAAGAAATAGGTGTTAAAAATATATGGGCGATCGCTAATGTAATTGACTAAGTATAGCTTTTTAGATGAATAGTTTTATTGCATTCAATATTTAAATGTCAAAAGTGGCAATTTAAGGGTGAATTGAGGATAATCAAAACACAATTTTTATTAGCAAAGATTATGATAGAACCAATTACGACGGCCTTAATTGTTGGTTTGGCTGCGCAAAAATTTGCAGAAGGTGCAGCAGGTAAAGCTGCAGAAAAGTTGACCGAACGGCTTTGGGAAACTATATCTAATCGCTTTACCGGTCGTAAAAAAGTAGAAGAGGTATTGATACAAGTCGAGACGAGTCAAGGGAATGATCTAGAGTCCCAATCAAATTTAGTACGGGTATTGGATGCAGAATTATTTGAGGATGAGGAATTTGCCCAAGAGGTAAAGCAGTTGGCTCAGCAAATTGTTCATATTCAGAATCAATATCAAAGTCAGCAGGTTAATGCTAATTACGGACGAGACCAGTTTGTGATCAATCAACCTAGTGGCGATTTAAAGCTAGGAGGTTCTTAGGATGAAATCTTAGGTTTTCTCTATTTTTTTGGAAGAAATAGGAGCTGGCATGGAAAATAAAATAACCAGTCAAAATACGAATTATGGACGTGATCAGTTCATTATTTATGAACCTATGGGTTCTATTTCTATCGCGCTGCCGACACAGCAAGATATTGTTGTATCGGGAGTAGGAGAAAATCCCCCTCTTTATGAGAACTACTGGATTAATCGCCCAGCTCATGAAAAGCAGTTACGTAATTTTCTTGATAAAAAACCTGTAGTAGAGATTGTCGCGGCTGGTGGATTTGGAAAATCATCATTGGCTGCATGGGGGTTTTCTCAACTAAAAAATGAATTTGATCGCCGTGTATGGGTGAATTTTCGGCAACCTCATTCTTTTGATCGCTTTGCGCGATACATTTTGCAGGAACTCGGTCGTCCAGTTAAAGATCCCTTGGCACAAGAGGAATTATTGTTGCGAGAATTATTGTTGCGACTGAATGATGTGAATCGCCCCATACGATTATTGGTGGTGATGGATCAGTTAGATACAGCACGATCTCATAATGACTGGACTTGGTATGAACAGTTTTTACGGTGCTGGGCAAGACAGGGGCAGTTGAGTCGAGTATTGGTGACAACAAGGCTCAATACTGTTATTAAAGTACCGCTAAAACTGACAGGAATGACGGTAGAAGAAGGAGTAGAGCTTTTATCGAGACAAGGAGTGCAAGGTAAACGTTGTGATACTCTCGCTGCTTTGACGGAAGGGCACCCTTTGTTACTCAAGTTAGCAGCTGCATGGGTACTACAGGCGTATGAGGCGAAAGTTGATGAGACGGCTATTGATTTTTTTCGCCGGTTATTTCGGCAATATCAAGGTAACCCAACGGCAAAAGTAGAGGATGTTTTTGAAACGATATTCGAAGCATTGCCGGAGGGGTGGCAAGACTTGTTATTGAGGGTATCGGTATACCGGATACCTTTTAGCTTGATGATGGCTCAGTCGATGCAAAGTTCGTTGTTAGAACTTCAACAAAAGATGGAAGAACAGCATGGGTTCGAGTTTGGTGATCTTGCAACTCAAATCATGAAGCAGTCTCTACAGGGTTTAGTCGAACGTGGCTTATTGTCTGTGGAAGAAGATTGTTTTACTTTGCATCCGCTAGTCGCATCATTAGTTCACGAGAAATTAATAGATTCCTCTCTAGAAATAGAAAGTCATCAACGGGCGATCGCCTATTACGAATCTCAGGCTCAAGGAGATAAGGAAACTGTTGAAAGTTATCAAGAGATATTGGAAGCTTTTCACCATACTTGTGAGCTGGGGAACTATCCACAAGCAGACAAGATTCTTAGACGTTGTCATGTTTCGCTATATAAAAAAGGAAAATCGCGAGTTTTATTGCCACTTTACGAAAGGCTGACTCAGGGGTGGCAACCAGAGAACAATAATGATGCTGGCAACCTAGCTTGGGCATGGAATTCTTTGGGAAGTTTATATCGATCATTGGGAAATTACTCGCAATCACTTGCCGCTTTTCAAAAATCCTTAGAACTTCATCAGATTAATGGTAACCGTAATGGCGAAGGGGGATGTCTGTGCAATTTAGGTCATGCATACTACGTTCTTGGGCAATATCAACAAGCGATCAATTACTACACCTGCGCTCTTCCGATTCAACAAGAGGTTAAAAATCGTCATTTCGAAGCTAACTCTCTCGGTGGTTTAGGTAATGCTTACCAAGCTTTAGAGGAATATCAGCAGGCAGCTGAGCTACAACATCAAGCTTTACAAATTGGTCGAGAAATTAACAGCTCTGAAATTCAAGCGAATGCTTTAGGAAATCTCGGCAATATTTGTGAGAGACGTTCTCAATATGAACAAGCGCTGGAGTTTCATAAGCAAGCTCTAAAAATCAAGCAAGAAAGTTGCAGTGTATATCAGCAGATGGTTTCTCTAGAAAATCTTGCTAATACTTATAACTCTTCATGTCAATATCAACTAGCTATCGACACTTGCCAACAACTCTTATCTAGTGCACAAAAAGTAGATGCTGATAAAAATATTGCACAAGCATTCGATGGATTAGGAGATGTTTATAGAAAAATTGGACAATATAAGAAAGCTATTAGTCTTTTTCAGAAAGCTATAGATATTTACCATAAGCTTCGTAATGAACATAGTAAAAGCCGATCTTTAACACTTATGGCTTATGCATATGATTCATTAGGACAATACCAGAGGGCTATTGAGTTACATCAGCAAGCATTAAATATCAGAAAAATAATCGATAACCGTCGAGGCGAAGCCAGTTCTTTAGACAACTTGGGACTTATTTATAAAGGTTTAGGTAAATATTATAAAGCTATTGATTTTTATGAACAGTCACTTTGTATTTTTCAAGAAGAGGATTATCTTCAAGGCGAAGCTAATGCCCTGAGCAATTTAGGAAATGCGTATCAATCTCTTAGGGAGTATGAGAAGGCAAAAGATCTTTTTCAGCAATGCTTAGATATTCAAGAATCACTTGATAATCAGCAGGGTAAGGCTGCAGTCTTGATTAACTTAGGTTATGTGAATACCTGTCTTCTGGAATATCAGCAGGCTAGAAATTTTTACCAGCAGGCTCTAGACATTAATCAAGCAATAAACAATCGTCATGGTGAGGCTGATGCCCTCGCTAGCTTAGGTGACGTTTATAAATTTCAAGGTCAATGTCAGCAGGCAATTAATTTTCATCAACAAGCTTTAGATGTTAGGCGAAAAATTGGTCAGCCTTGGTCTGAAGCTCTTTCTCTTAGATGTTTGGGTAATGTTTATTTTAAATTTGAACAATATTCGGAAGCGCTTGAATTTTATAAAAAGGCAATAGAGCTTACTCAGCAGATAAAAGCACACCCTGAGGAAGCAAAAAATCTGAGCTGTTTGGGTGGTACATATCATTCAATGAGGAAACATCAAAGGGCGATTGAGTTGTATCAACGAGCATTAAAGATTCGGCAAGAGCTAGGCGATCGCTGGCGAGAGAGTGGTTCGTTATGTGATCTTGGCGACGCTTACACCTCTCTAAAAAGATATGAAGAAGCAATTGATTTTTATCAACAGTGCCATGATATTTCTAGGGAACTTGGCGACCGTAAAGATGAAGGCAATGTTCTACATAAGATAGGGTGGACTCATCATGAGATGGGACAAAATGAGAAAGCCATCGTGTATCTACAAAAAGCTATTACTCTTCAGGCTCAGATTAATGATCGTCAAGGTCAGGCGAACTCACTGGTGAATTTAGGTCTTAGCCATCATGGGCTAAAGCAATACAAACAAGCAATTCACTATCACGAACAAGCTCTAGAGTTATCGAAAACCATCAGTGATCTGAATATTGAAGGTGGCAGCTTATGTAACCTAGGCAATGTTTATCGCACTTTAGGCGAGTATCAAACAGCAATTGACTTTTATCTACGAGCACTTCCTGTACAACGCGAAGCTGGTAATCGAGTATTTGAAGCAAACTCCTATTTTGGTTTAGGAAAAACTTACCTAGCTTTAAAAGAGGCTGAACCAGCTATTGATTTTTTACAGCAAGAAATAGTCATTAGGCATGAAACGAATAATCGTCAAAGTGAAGCCAATGCTATAGGAAATTTAGGAATCGCTTACAAAATAAAAGGTGAATATGAGCGAGCTCTTGAACTTTATCAGCAACAATATGACATTGCTCAAGAAATTGGCGATCGCCAAGGAGAAGCTAATTCTCTGGGGAATTCAGGTAATGTCTACTATTTACAAAAAAAGTACCTACAAGCAATTGACTTACATCACCAATCGTTAGGGATTAAGCGTGAAATTGGCGACCGCAAAGGTGAAGCAAACTCTCTAGCAAGTCTAGGCGATATCTATAACTCTTTAAGAGAATATCAAAAGGCAATTGATTTCTACCAGCAAGCTCTGGAAATTAGGCATGAGAGTAATGATTTTCATTCAGAGATTGAACTTTTGGGATGCCTTAAAATTAACTATAAAAATCTCGGAGAACATCAACAAGAAGTCGATACTTTACTACAACGGTGTATTGTGTGTCGTAAAGTTGGCGATCGCCAAAGAGAAGCCAATTCTCTGGGTAATTTGGGCAATGCTTACCATTCTTTGGGCGAGTATCAAAAAGCTATTGAGTTTCACCAACAGCAATATGAGATTGCGCAGGAAATTGGTGATCGCCAGGGCGAAGCAAATTCCTTGAGTAATTCGGGCAGCGTTTATTACTCCTTGAAAGATTATCCGCAAGCAATTGTATCGCATCAACAGTCCTTAGAAATCAAGCGAGAAATCGGCGATCGCCGAGGCGAATCACTCTCATTAGGAGGTATTGGCAATGTTTACTATGCCTTAAAGCAATATGAGCAGGCTATCGAACCCTATCAGCAATCTTTAGAAATTAAGCGAGAAATTGGCGATCAAAGAGGCGAAGCAAGCTTACTAGAAAACCTAGGGAATGCCCACTATTACCTACGCGAGTATCAGCAAGCAATTGAACTCTATTACCAGTCTTTAGCTATTTGGAAAGAGATTGGCGATCGCCAAGGAGAGAATAATTCTCTGGGTAACTTAGGCAATGCTTATTATTCTTTAGAAGAATATCAAAAAGCAATTGAATTTTATCAACAACAGTGTGGCGTTAACCGTGACATTGGCGATCACCGAGGCGAATCACTCTCATTATTGGGTATTGGTAATGTTCATCATGCCTTAAAGCAATACGAGCAGGCGATTGAACCCTATCAGCAATCTCTAGAAATTAAGCAAAAAATTGGTGATCATCTTGGCGAAGCAAGCTTACTAGGAAATTTGGGTAATACCCACCATAACCTGCACGAATATCGGCAAGCGATTGGATTTTATCAGCAGTCCTTAGAAATCAGACAAGAAATTAGCGATCGCAAAGGTGAAGCTAATTCTATTTGGTCTTTAGCAAATACTTATTTAAGACGCGGTCAGTTAAAACGTGCTATGCGGTATCGCCATCAAGCCTATCGAATTTGGCAAGAGCTTCAGATTCCTCTCGCTGAAATTCCAATTCCAGATATATCGAAGCAATTTCTTTTATCCTCAGACGAGGGAGAATGGGCGGATGTGATGATTCAGACAGAAAAGCGAATGGTGTGGCTTAATCTACCTCTCGGTTATTTTCTATTTGCAATTCGTTTACTTCTTTCTCCCCTCTCTACAATTCAAAGACACTTGAAAATCAGACCTCAATACTTCTGGTTTGGTGTTGGGCTGACTATTGTTTTGATTACGTGGTTGATATGTAGATAAAAAAGTTAGTGATTTCGCTTCCTTCGAATTGCTCAATGAGAGCAAAAATATAAAAAAGATGCATCATTACTAATGCATCCCCAGTTAAGCGAAATTCGATCCAGTAAATTATTCTTTTGCTTGAGGCGTTGGTGAAACAGAAGAGGATGCTTGCACTGACAAATCAAGAAAAGTCTAGAAAGTAGCTCTCTTAAAATTTCTAGATTGACTAATTCATCTTTCAATTCAGCAACGCCATTCTTTTGCTTGAAAAGATTTACTTAAATGCAGTCGTAATCCGCTTCATTGCTTCAAGCACATTTTCGCGACTGTTAAAGGCAGAGATACGGAAATAACCTTCGCCCGCAGCCCCAAAACCGGAACCCGGTGTCCCCACAACATTACAGTTGATGAGCAGCTTGTCGAAGAAGTCCCAGCTCGTTAAACCTTCAGGGGTTTTCACCCAAACGTAAGGGGCATTCACGCCACCAAAAACATCGAAACCAACGGACTCAAGTTCTTTGCGGATAATGGCTGCATTTTCAAGGTAAAAACTAATAAGTTCTTTAATCTGAGCTTGACCTGCCTCAGAGTAAACGGCCTCAGCACCCCGCTGCACAATGTAAGAAACACCGTTGAATTTAGTGGACTGACGACGATTCCACAGCTTCCAAAGTTGCACTTCTTCACCGCTAGAGGTTTTGACGGTTAAGGTCTTGGGGACAACGGTGAATGCACAGCGGGTTCCGGTGAAACCAGCATTTTTAGAGAAGGAACGGAATTCGATGGCACAATCTTTTGCTCCATCTAGTTCGTAAATGGAGTGAGGGAGGCTGTCATCAGTAATAAAGGCTTCGTAGGCGGCATCAAAGAAAATAATGGAGCCGTTGGTCTTGGCGTAATCGACCCATGCTTGGAGCTGTTCTTTTGAGGCTGTTGCGCCAGTGGGGTTATTAGGGAAGCAAAGGTAAATGAGATCTACTTTTTCAGTGGGGATCTGAGCGGTAAATTCGTTGTCGGCGGTGATGGGAATATAGGTGAGACCGCCGTATTTGCCAGACTCGTCTGCTTCGCCTGTGTGGCCAGCCATGACGTTTGTGTCTACGTAAACGGGATAAACAGGGTCAGTGACGGCGATGGTATTGTCTTTGCCAAAAATGTCGAGAATATTGCCGGTGTCACACTTTGCGCCGTCGGATACAAAAATTTCGGAGGCATCAATCTGGCAACCTCTGGCTTGGAAGTCTTGGGCTGCAATTTTTTCGCGGAGCCATGCATAGCCTTGTTCGGGACCGTAGCCTTTAAAGGTGGCGCGATCGCCCATTTCTTTGACGGCTGCAGCCATTGCGTCGAGACAAGCATCGGGAAGTGGTTCGGTGACATCACCAATACCGAGTTTAATGATCGGCGCGTCGGGATTCTCGGTGACAAATGCATTGACACGGCGGGCGATCTCTGGGAATAGATAACCAGCCTTTAATTTGAGGTAACTTTCGTTGATTTTGACCATGGAACAATATGTCTAAAAATATGCCGTAAAACAGATTAACCTATCATCCCACGGTCATGGGGTTGGGATGTTATCGACTCAAAGCTTTGGTGGTTTCTGTACCGACTATGCCGTCCATCTTTAAACCTCTTTTTTCTTGGAAAGACATGACTGCAAGTTTTGTTTCTCGCCCGAAAACGCCATCGACTTGTATGGGTTTATCTAGTAAACGGAAATCGTTGAGCCTAGCTTGCAATGTTCTGACCGACTGACCTCGCATTAGGTCACCTTCGATATATTGCAGGGTGGTTGACGGAGCCATGAGGGGAGATGCTGGTGCTGGTACTGCAACAAAGGCTTTTGAGACCCAATGCCCATTAGCTAACTGATACCAGCCATTTTCTTCACGGACAATGTCCCTTAGGGTTGTCCCCTTGGGTAGGCATTTTACAAGGTCGCCATGGGGCGCAACGCGCATATTGAGGCAACTGGAGGGGGTATTGACTTTGGCGTTGGTAATGGGCTGAGGTAAAATTTTCGCGGTGGCGATCGCCCCACTACTTAGGACAATTTGGCTACTGAGAAATAAAATCCCAAGGTAGCTGAGCCAACGGGCATTCGTTGGTAATTTGAACTCGGAAAAATCAAGGTTTCTTGGCTGAATATTATGGGCTGTTTCGTAGGCGGTGTAGGCAGTGGCGATCGCTAAGGTTTCCATGGTGAATGCCTCCCTATGTGTGAGTTTTATGAATTTTCAGGGTGCAACAAAACTCATGCGTAAAATTGGAAAAGTTGCAAAAAGAATTGTCATTTTAGTCTTTAAATTCCATCATATTCAGGACTTTCTCAAAAAACGTCACTTGTTTCAATTCTGATAACAAAATCTATCTTGAGAGGGAGGTTCGTGACACTGGAGCGTAACGATTTAATTCTTGATGATTGAGGGTTCAGTAAAATAATGGGGAGATATTTAATGGCACAGGTAATGAGCGCACAACTCCTTGAAAATCGCTACCGCATTCTAAAAGCGTTGGGACAGGGCGGTTTTGGGGAAACGTTTCTGGCGGAAGATTTGCATATGCCTTCCAGCCGCCGTTGTGTGATTAAGCAGCTCAAGCCTGTTACCAATGACCCGGCTATTTATCAGATTGTGAAGGATCGTTTTCAGCGGGAAGCGGTCATCCTTGAACGGTTGGGGGAAAGAAATCGACAAATTCCCACATTGTTCGCCTATTTTACGGCCAGTGGCCAATTTTATTTGGTTCAGGAATGGATTGAGGGGGAAACGCTGGCTGAGGCGATCGCCTCATCAGGTGTTTGGTCAAGTGCAGCCGTAGCCCAACTGTTGCTTGGTATTTTGCCGGTTCTCGATTTTATCCATGACCAAGGTATCGTCCACCGTGATATTAAGCCCGACAATATTATTTTGCGCCAAGGCGATCGCCAACCCGTCCTCATTGATTTTGGCGCGGTCAAAGAAACCATGGGCACAGTGATGAATACCGCCGGGCAAACCACCAGTTCTATTGTGATCGGCACACCGGGTTTTATGTCCTCCGAACAGGCGATCGGACGACCCGTTTTTAGTAGCGATCTCTACAGCCTTGCCCTCACTGGAATTTATCTCCTGACCGGTAAATTTCCCCACGAATTTCCAGCCGACCCCGCCACTGGGAAATTGCTCTGGCAAGACGATATCCCGAATCTGGATCCCCACCTTGCCACCGTTTTAAACCAAGCTATTTGCACCCATCCGCGCGATCGTTTCACCAATGCCAATGCCATGGTGCACGCATTACAAAACCCTGACAACAAAGCCATTCCGGTTGCGGTTCCCCCCACTGCCGTCCCGCCCATATCTCATCAACCCCAGCCGATCTCTACCAGTACGCCGCCCACTGCTGTGCCGGGAGGAGCTTCAGCGACAAATTTGGCGACTTTGACAGAAAATGTCAGTGCCTACCCCCAAGCAACAAAAAAGAGCATGCCTAGCTGGCAAAAAGCGCTCTTGTCTGGCAGTGTTGTCGCAGCATTTTTGGTGGGGGGAGTGATGCTCAGCAATCAGTTTAAGGGTGAGCAAAATCCCGAACCAACCCAACCTAATCCAGTACCGACAACAGTTACACCAAAACCCATTCCCGAGCCAGAACCTGTGGTTGTGGATGAAACATCAGGCTATGGTCGCTACACCGATTTGATTCAAGTGATTAATTGCGAAACTGCCCTAGAGGAGTATGGTCGCTATAACGATTGGGGCTATTGGGAAGGGGGAAGTACTGTGTGTGAGGCCAATGCCCAACCGGGATATTGGGTTTATGTTTACCCAGACTGGTATGTGTGGGCAACGGAAACCGACAGTACTGATCCATCGGTAAATCGTCCTTCTCCGACAGCATTTATGGAGAGCTACTACAGCATTATTAATAGTCGTAATATTGCCCAGGCATGGCGAATGTTAACGCCCACATTTCAGGGCTATAGCGAGTCTTATGCTGAGTTTTACGAGTGGTGGAATAGTGTAGATGAGGTGAAGGTTTTGGATGTTTCCCTCGTGAGTCAAGCTGGCAATAGCGCTGTTGTTGAGGTTCGGATTGACTATGTTATTGATGGTGAGATTTATGGTGAAGAGCCGCTGAGATATGATTTGATGTGGAATGAACAGCTGGTAAGTTGGCAGATTAATGACCGCGCTTAGGGATAATGGGTTTTTCTATATCTGCGACGAAAATCAACATAATCTGGGCATTCTAGCTATGGCGATCGCCGACTTGTTGAAATCCTTGGGAAGTTGGGCGAAGTTTTCAGAATAGGGGATTCGACCCCCCTAAAGGTTCTGTAAAATTAAACTAGCGGCTTGTATAAGGCTCTGATAACCCCAGAAATGACTAGGCAATGACCACACAACTTCTCGAAAATCGCTACCGTATTATTCAAGAGCTGGGACAAGGAGGTTTTGGTGAGACATTTCTCGCCGAGGATCTACACATGCCTTCTAGCCGTCGCTGTGTCATTAAGCAGCTCAAACCTGTCACGAACGATCCAGCGGTGTATCAAATCGTCAAGGAACGATTCCAGCGTGAAGCCGTGATTTTAGAGCAGTTGGGGGAAGGGAATCGTCAAATTCCCAGTTTGTTTGCATATTTCACCGAAGCCGGACAATTTTTTCTAGTTCAGGAATGGATCGAGGGACAAACTTTATCCCAACAGGTGGAGCAAGGGGGCTGTTGGTCTAGCGCTGGTGTCACGCAACTTTTGATCGGTCTGTTGCCTGTGTTGGATTTTATCCACGACCGGGGTATTGTCCACCGTGATATCAAACCGGACAATATTATTTTGCGACAAAGTGATCATTCGCCGGTGCTGATTGATTTTGGGGCGGTGAAGGAAACCATGGGTACTCAAATGAATACGGCGGGACAAACAACTAGCTCTATTGTGATCGGGACACCGGGATTTATGCCGTCGGAGCAGGCCATCGGCCGTCCTGTGTTTAGTAGTGATCTGTATAGTTTGGGGTTGACGGCGATTTATTTGTTGACGGGGAAATTGCCCCAAGATTTTTCGTCGGATCCGGCCACTGGCAAAATTCTTTGGCGATCGCCGCAATGGAATGTGGACAATCATCTCGCCAATGTTCTTGACCAAGCCATTTGTACCCATCCGCGCGATCGCTTCCGTTCAGCAGGGGTAATGTTACGGGCTTTACAGGCCGCAAATCAAATGACAATGCCTGTGGCAAATCCCGCCGTTGTGCCCATCCCAGAGACATTAGTGCCGCCGCCGACGATGCCAGTGAGTCAACCGACAGTGGTCTCAAATCCTCCTGCACCCATGGCCAGTGGGACACCGCCAACTGTGGCAACGACCCAAGGCGCTGCTGTATCCCAAGCCCCATCGCCCCCACCGAAACAAGGGATGGCAGATTGGCAAAAGGCGATTTTGACGGGCGGAGTAGTTGGCATTTTTTTCCTAGGGGGCATCATTGGCTATGACCAACTTACCGGCGATCGCGATCCGGTTACACCAGAGTCACCGACTGCTAATGAAACGATTGATCCCCCTGAAGATAACAACAGTGACAGTGACTTTAGCGCGGGTGACAATTTACCGCCAGAGGCTGAGACCGTCGATGTGGAAGAAACACCCGATCCGCCGGTTGTGGCGCAACCTGATCCAGTCAAGCCAGAGATTCCCGTTGTGCCAATTAATAAATTTGATGCAGAGGTAATTGTTGCGGAATGGCTGATGTGTAAAAGCGAACTCTTTAGTTTTCCCTATGATGCCTCTTGTGGCAAGGAACTATTGACTGGCGCTGCCTACGCGAATAATATCCGTCGCACGGATGGTAAACAAAGCTCCATACAATGGCTGAAGGCGAATGATGCCTATTATATTTTTGAGGATCAGCAAATTGAAGACATTAATGATTTTCGGATGGGCGATCGCAATGCAACCATCGAAGTCATCGTGACAGAATCCCGCACCCTCTACGACGCGAAGGGCAATATTGATCAAAATGCCAGCGGCTACGACCAGCGACTGGTACAGTACAACCTCGAATTTACCGATGATGGCGCTTGGAAAATCGCGACCTATGACACCCTTGAAGTTTTGTGGGAATAGGGTAATGGCTGAATTGACCTGCCTTTGTCATGCCTATTTCTAATGTGTTTTGACCTGTTGATTGGCAGTGTGGATTGAGATCCCGCTTCATTATTGTTTGTTTGAGTCTTTGCTTTGAACCAATCGCCGCCTCCCACTCCACCGACCCAAGATGATTCTGAGCGTTCGCGCCGTCGGCATCCACCTGCGCTGCTCAGTCCGTGGCAGTTTGTGTTGATCAGCACAACCATGGCGATCGCCATTTTGGCGGGAGGTTTATGGCTATTGCAAAGGTGGTTTCAGGAGCCAACGGTAGAGTCTATTGCGCCAGAGACAAACCCCACGGAAATAACAGTTAAAACCAGTGAAGACGAATTTACCCTATCTGACACTGCAACCCCTCTAACCACAGAGCTTTTGCCGGATATTTTCCCTGGGGAAAGTACAAGCAAAAAGCCTGTGGAAGTGAAAAAAATTTGGCGCTATCGCTATAATGTCGCCCTGCTACCAGACTGGACTTATAGCGCCGAACTGCAAGTACTTATCGATGGCATTAAAGATTTAGCTCAAGCCGCAGAGCTGCCAGTGGATGAAATGTCGGTGGTACTAATTGACCTAAATAAAGGGGCGATCGCCCACCACCAGCCCCACGTCCCCCATTACCCTGCTAGCGTTGCCAAACTTTTTTGGATGGTTGCCTTGTACGGGCAATTTCAGCAAGAGCTTTTGCTTGAGTCCGACTTCCAAAAAGAGTTAGCCCTGATGGTACGCCGTTCCGACAACAACGCCACGAGCCAAATTATTGATGCCATTACCCGCACCAGCTTTCAAGCGACAGGTAGCCGAGAAGAGTACGAAGCTTGGTATCTCCAGCGATTACAACTCAATCAGTTTTTTACCCAAGCTGGTTACCAAAATCTAAACATCACCCAAAAAACCTACCCCATACCCGATATTGCAATAGAAGAGCCAACTGGTTTTGATCTGCAAATGCGTCAAAATCCCTTTGCGCCCGATACACCTATTCGCAACCAAATTACGGCTTGGCAGGCCGCCCGGCTCATGTCCGAAATTGTCACAGGGCAGGCGATCGCCCCCGAAGCAAGCCAGCAAATGTTGCAATGGCTAGAACGGGACTTGAGTCAAAACTGGCAACAACCCCGGAACTATTTCAACCCAATCCAAGACTTTTTCGGGGCAGGGCTACCCGCCGATGCCCAGATCTATTCCAAAGCTGGTTGGACAACCCAAGGTCGCCACGAAGTCGCTTACATCGCCTCTGCCGATGGCCAACAACAATACATTTTGTGTATTTTTGCCGAGCAGAAAGAATATGCTGAAAATCCAACTTTTTTCCCTGAAGTAGCGAACTATACCTATCGGAATATTCCCTAAACATCATCACCCTCCCAAATCTCAGGCTAAATAAAAGCTGATGGGATTTTTTTAGAAAAACTTGGTGAAATCTCGTACTTTTCTCAGAAAAAAATCAGAATCTAAGCCCATGGAATCTCCAATATTCCTCCAAAAGATACTTGAGTTGTCTTTGCTAGAAAGGTATACTACAAATAATTACAAAATAAACCTGTAAATCAATTTAATGACATTGAAATCCAGTCTAGATAAGGATTTTGACTTGAATTTAACTTTTCAAATCGTCTTTTTCTTTATAGATTAGCGCTAAATTTATTTCTTCTTTATATTTTCTTAATTTCTTTTGGCTTGATCAATGCGAGTTCGGATATTCCACCCTGTACCGTACTTCACGAATAGAAGTGGTAAGGGGCATGATTAAAAAAAGAAAAGAAAGTCTCATCGTAAATTCATTGCGGAACTGAACCTTTTTTCTTTCGGCACTGTCTATATGGTAGGAGAAATCATTATTCCACTAGTTTTGTTTAGCTTTGCGGAATTGTTGCTTCAGAGGTTGAAGCCATTTCCTATGAGTTGGCAAAATTTGCTCACTCACCCACTGTGGTGAGACCCGATTTGTTCTCAAAACCAAGGAAGGAGTTGTAACAGTAGATGCCTACAGCGAATATCAAACAAACCCCTAAATCCAGTAAGAGTTCCGTTGATATGGTTCGTACCTATCTACGGGAGATTGGGCGTGTACCTTTGCTAACTCATGAGGAAGAAATTGTTTATGGTAAGCAGGTTCAGGAGCTCATGAGGCTCTTGGCTAAGCGTGAACAATTGGAACAGACTTTAGAGCGTGAGCCAACTTGGACTGAGTGGGCGGCGGTGACGGAGCTCTCGGAGAAGCAACTTCGTCGTGCTGTGAATATTGGTGAGCGTGCTAAGCGCAAGATGATTGAGGCAAATCTTCGTCTTGTGGTGGCGATCGCCAAGAAATACCAAAAGCGCAACTTAGAATTTCTGGATTTGATCCAAGAGGGTAGTCTCGGCTTGGAGCGTGGTGTTGAAAAGTTTGATCCGACGAAGGGCTACAAATTTTCTACCTATGCATATTGGTGGATTCGTCAGGCGATTACGCGGGCGATCGCCCAACAGGGGCGTACGATTCGTTTGCCGATCCATATTACTGAGAAGCTCAATAAGATCAAAAAGACGCAACGGCAGTTGTCTCAGGATTTGGGACGTGCAGCGACGATCGCTGAGATTGCGAAGGAGTTGGATCTAGAGCCGGAAAAAATACGTGAGTTTTTTAGTGTTTCCCGCCATCCTGTTTCCCTTGATGTCCGCGTTGGTGATAACAAAGATACTGAGTTAATGGATTTGTTGGAAGATGAAGGTGAATCTCCCGACACTAGTGTCACCTATGAATTGTTAAAGCAAGATATCAAGGACATGATTGCTGATTTGACACCGCAACAGCAGGAGGTGATTATCCTTCGCTTCGGACTCAATGATGGTAAGGAATTATCCCTCGCTAAAATTGGTAAGCGTATGAATCTGAGCCGTGAGCGGGTACGTCAGCTAGAGCGTCAGGCCTTGACCCATCTACGTCATCGCCGGGCTCGTATTCGTGAGTATCTTGCGGCAAGCTAGACACTGGTTTTCCGAAAAGGTTTGATTGGACTTAGGCAGATAGGGTGGGCGATCGCCCACCTTTTTTTTATGCTGTAAGGAAAACTGTAAGAGAGTGAAAATAGATTAGCGGCGGTGGTTTTTAGCAGTGGTGAGAACTCTTTTTGTGACCGGAGGCTGTGGTTTTATTGGGTCAAATTTTATTCTCCAAGTCCGCCACCAGAACTGGGGCAGGGTGATTAATTTTGATAAGCTCACCTACGCCAGTAATCCTAAAAATTTGGCTTCTCTCCAAGGTGACTCTAATTATCGATTCGTGAAGGGAGATATCGGCGATCGCCTGCTATTAGAGCAATTATTTGAAACTTATCAGCCAGATGCTGTGATTCATTTTGCCGCTGAAAGTCATGTTGATCGCTCCATTGATAGCCCAGAGATTTTTATTCAAACTAATGTGCTGGGAACATTTCAGCTCCTCGAAGCCAGCCTAAATTATTGGCAAAAAAGCAAATTAACAAAGCAGCAAAATTTTCGGTTTCTCCACGTGTCTACCGATGAGGTTTATGGGTCTCTCGCTCCTGACGCAGAACCTTTTACCGAGCGATCGCCTTACAAACCCAATAGTCCTTACTCCGCTTCAAAAGCAGGGGCTGATCATTTGGTGCGCTCCTACCATTCAACCTATGGTTTACCGACTCTCTGTACAAATTGCTCTAATAATTATGGGCCTTATCAATTTCCCGAAAAACTGATTCCCTTGATGATTTTGAACGGGATCGCCGGCAAGCCTTTACCCGTTTATGGAGATGGCTTAAATATTCGCGATTGGCTCTATGTCGAAGACCATTGCGAAGCGCTAAATCGAGTTTTACAGCAGGGAAGAGTTGGTGAAACCTACAATATTGGCGGCATGAATGAGCTGGCTAATTTAGATGTCGTTAAAATGATTTGTGCTCTGCTCAGTGCCCATCCGCTGGCTCCTAAACGGGATTATTTAGGGTTGATTACCTTTGTCGGCGATCGCCTCGGTCATGATCGTCGTTATGCGATTGACTGCTCGAAAATTTCGGAGGAATTGGGTTGGCGACCTCGGGAAAAATTTGCCAGTGGCCTAAAGAAAACGGTGGATTGGTATCTTCGTTCGTTGTAGCAACATTCAGTTCACCATGATTCTGCAAATACTCAGGCGATCGCCGGCTGGTTTTTCGCATTAAGTTTCAGCATCACAACGGAAACTATTCTTAAGCAACTCAATATCGCAGAACCAAGGATCGCAGACCGTCCTATCTCAATTTGTGTGATTACTAGGTTATTACTGGGCTATGGCTTTCTACGCATTGCAGTGAGTTTATTTAAAGCAACACAACATCGATAAACTAGAGTCTCTATTTAAATTTTTGTAATAGGGATTCAATCATATTTAATTCCATATTTATGGAGTTACATTGCTATGGGCAAAACGTATTTAGTGGTTGGTGCGAGTAGGGGGATTGGTGCTGAAGTTGCTAAACATTTTGTGGCGACGGGACATCGAGTCATTGGTGTTTCTCGAACTCCGGCGATCGCCGGGGAATGGCTCAAAGCAGATGTCTCAACACCTGAAGGTATCGAAAAAATCATCCAGTCGGTCACTTCCGAAACCATTGATGCGTTGCTCTATATGGGCGGCACATGGGAAGCTGGCGCATTTACCGACGCTTTCGAGATTACCCGTAGTCCCTACGCTGAAACCCGCCGTGTGATTGATGTGAATACGATTGCTCCCATCGAAATTACAAAAGGTTTAATGGAGACATTGCAACGTTCAAGTAATCCCAAAGCTATTTTTATTGGTGCACTTTCAGGTTTCGACAATGGTGCGACGAAAGAAGTTGCCAATACGGCCTCAAAGTTTGGTTTACGGGGAGCGGTTCAGTCCCTTCGAGTGGCTTATCGAGGTTATGGTGTGGGGTTTTCTGTGATTAATCCCGGCAATGTCGCGACGGCTGAGGTACTAGATGATATTCAGTCAGGTCGTTTTGCTGCTCAAACGCCGATTCCGATGGCTGATCTGATTCAGACAATTGAATGGATTTTGCAGTTATCTCGTGACGTGGATGTGAGTGAGGTTAATCTGCGGCAGCGTTGACTCACAAGTCAAAATAAGAACTATTTCTGACATCGTGAAGTTATGTAGGCGATCGCCGTTCAGTCTGAAAAAAAATCGATAGCATGAAGTCTATTTACGGCAGTTGTGTCGTATCTAAATTATTCCCCAAACACCTGATCGTACGGAAGTTTTAATCCTCAAAGAAACTCGGGGCGATCTGGTTACTGTTTACACCCCCTTGCCCATGAACCCCAAAACTATCGAACTCGTTAAAGCTACAGCTCCCGTCGTTAAAGAGCACGGTCAAGCTATCACTGCCAGAATGTACGACATTGCCTTTAATGAGCGTCCTGAATACCGCCGCTTTTTTGAAAATACCCACATGAAAAGCGAGGCGGAAGGGAAAAAGCAAGCATCCAAACTTGCGGCTTCTGTTTATGCCTACGCCAGCCATATCGATGAGCTAGAAAAGCTTGGTGATGCGGTCGAGCATATTGCCAAAGCCCATGTAAATACCCGCGTCATTGCAGAGCAATATCCCGTTATCGGCGAATGTTTACTCGCTGCGATGCAGGATGTTTTAGGTGATGCGGCAACGCCAGAAATTATGGCAGCTTGGACCGAAGCCTATAACAGCTTGGCTGATATTTTTATTAATCGTGAAAAGGAGATCTACCACGAGCAGGAGGCTGAAATTAAGGCAAACTTGTCTAGCTAAGCTCTGCAGCTATTGTTTTAGTCCGTAAAAAATAGGCGATCGCCCTTATCGCAGCAATCAGGTATTTTGTTTCAAACTGTACTGTTTCTGCTGGTGTGCGTGTTAACTTAAGTAAAGAATCTCTTCGGTATTGTCCTAATGGTCATCACAGGGCTGTCGGAGAGAAATTTTTTTCTTAAATCATTATTTTCGCGGGAGTGGCAATATGAATTTGGCAAATGCGACTTGGCAAAAAACAGCCCTAAGTTGGGAGTACCACAAGGCAGCAAACCCCACCCTCGCTGCTGTACCGATCCGAGCCTTTCCTGCTAGTCTCCACGAATCCGGTGAGACCCGCATTATCCCCCTCGACCTTGCCCCTGAACTCGGCACGAAATATCCTGCTACGACCCCAAATCTCCTTGCCAATTTTATTCGAATTAAGCCCGGCGAAAATATCGCGGCGATCGCCGCGGCGAGCTCCGAAGTCTTTTATGTGATGCGTGGTTCGGGTCGCACGGAAACCGAATATGGCACGCTCGAATGGCGTAAGGGTGATTCTTTCACGCTGCCAATGAATACAGGCGTGACCCACTATGCGGACGAAGATGCCGCATTGTACTGGGTTCATGACGCGCCGATGCTTGCTTATTTAGGAGTACAGCCCACCGCACCTCGTTTTGAACCGGCATTCTATTCTGGTGAATATCTCACCAGCGAAATCGAGCGTATCCGCGAAGAAGGCATTCGTCGTAACCTAAACCGTAATGGCATTATCCTTGGTAACCCGGAGAGTGAGTCTACCCGCACCGCCACCCACACCATGTGGTCACTGTACAATCTTGTGCCGCCCCACTCTTCCCAAAAGCCCCACCGCCATAATTCCATTGCTTTAGATTTGGCGGTTTCTGCGAAGGAAAATACCTACACCCTCATTGGTAAATCCATTGATGGCGAGGGCAATATTATTAATCCCATCAAGATGAAGTGGGAACCAAATAGCGTCTTTGTCACGCCTCCGAGTTTGTGGCATTCTCACCACAACGACTCCGATGAAGATGCCTATGTTTTCCCAGTGCAGGATGCGGGCATGCAAATCTATATGCGTACCCTTGATATTCAGTTTGCGAAGTAATCTTGCCTAAAAAAATGCAATTAATTTTGACAGCCTTTGGTCTATGAACTGGAGGCTATTTTTTTTGGATTGTGGGGCGATCGCCGACCAAATTATTGCCGGCCAAATTACTGTAGGGGCGTTATCGAGATGCGCCCTCAGTTAACTGTCGCAACTGACAAACAACTCGTGTGTTGGAAAGGTTAACTCTGGGTCAATCCCGATTGACCCCTACTTATCTTTTAGGAGGCGATCGCCGTAATTATTTAGGAATTGTTTGATGTGTTGTTCGGGTTTTGCGTTGGGTCTTCGTTGTACTGACCCGCAATGGTTGCGTCGCCAGCAATTTCTCCTTGGTTTACGCCAACGCCAATATTGCCATCGACACTGACACTATCACCTCTCTTTTCTGTGACGATATCTCCCCGAACTGTCTGGATATTGGGTCTTTGGAGAGCTTTATCGACAAATCCTTCCAAAATACTAATGGTTTTCTCTTTTTCTTCGAGTTTGGCGATTAGTGCCGCAACTTCTGTGGGAGGAAGTGTTTGTAAGCGGTTGTATTCCTCAAAGTGAGCGGAATGGAGTTGACTGGGGTTCGCTTTCTCGGAAATTTGGGCACGAATCAAAATGTCTTCGCCGTTTCTGCCGCGTCGCTCCCATGAAATGGGGTCAATGTCTGCGTCGGGATGTTCGTCTTGGAGTTTACGGAGGGCTAGGGCGACAGTGCGGGGGTCGGTGACTTGGCGATGGTAAAGATCGAGGGTATCGATAAGGGGTTTAATAAATTCGACAAATTCCCCTTCGGCAAAATTTACATTTTCGCCATCGGGTTTACGGCGGCGTTTATCGCCATCGAGAAAGCGCATGTAAACATAATCGGCATGGATGCCATTCAGAATAGTATTGACGGTAATGCCCCAATCTTCGATGCACGCTCCGGTAAGATTTACGCCAGTTAAATCGGCATTATCGAGTTGAGTTTGAACAAGTTTGGCGCGGGATAGATTAGCATCTTTTAAATCGGCATCGTTGAGGTTGGTGGTGATCAAATTTGTATCGGAAAGGTTTGCGCCTAGAAGATTAGAATCGCTGAGATTTGAACCAGAAAAGTCTGCACCGACAAGATTCGCCCCAGCTAAATTCAAACCGCTCAAATTCACTAAATTGCTGTAACTTTCGTCAGGATTAGCTTTTTTCCCAAGAAGTAATTCACGGATTTTTTTTATGCCGAGATAGCTTTTCCCAGGGCGGACTTGATCAAGTTTTTCGGTGTCTTGAAAGATTGTGCGAACTAAGGTTGCATCGCGGAAATCGGTACTTTTAAGCCTTGCGCTAGTGAAATCTGCATTGGTGAGATCAGCATCCCGAAAACAAGTGCCTCCAAGTGAACTGGTGGCAACAGCAAAATTACGTACCCAAACATCACGAGAATCACCATCCCAAGCTCTCCAACAGATCCATGCCCAAAATAAAACTGCGCAGTCGATTCCTAGAATTAGGACGATTACGCGAAATGAGGTGAATAATACTGCAAGGATAGCTCCAAGTATGAATATGACTAAGATAGATCCTAGAGCGGCAATAACCCCTAAAGTTCCTAGTACAACGGCTCCTGCCATAACACCTAAAAGTCCTCCTAAGATGGAGATTAGGACAATAATGACTCCTACTCCTGCAATATTTCCTGTGTATGCAGTCAATACCGTCACTGTAAATAACACAATTGAAGTACTGATACCTGTGATCAGCCTTTTGTGCCAAGTCACCAATGCCGTAATAAGGTAAACGCCAAGCCCCACAACGCCTGTCCAAAATTCTGATATATGCTCTCCAGAACCGAAATTGTTATGTGTGGGAGACATAACCGATGTGATAAAAGCTCCCACAAATATTTGGAAAAAGCTTGCTACTAGGAGCAATAAAAAACAACTTATAAATAATCCAGTTGCATAATGTTTTTGTTGTCCCAGCACCGCTGCCGTAAATTGAATATTTCTTAGGTTTGCTCCTGTAAAGTTCGTGCCTCGAATATCGCATTCACTGAAGTCTGCCCCTGATAGGTGTGTTTTTTTAAAGTTCATCCCCCGCAGATTTAGCCGCCGAAAGTCCCTTTCATTTTCTTCGTTGTAGCGTCTGATGATTTCTTTAGCTGGAATCCGTTTCATCTGTTGGTGTTGATGATTGTCGAGTTGCCGTTCATTGTATGCCGAGATCCAGATCCCCGACTTCTGTGGCTAGACTTGAGATTGAATGACAATGCAGTAAAAGAAGTCGGAGATCTAAAAGATTGCTGGAAGTACTCGAAGAGGGGAAGGGGTTTCGATAAGCTTCGCAACCAATGAAAAATCTACCGACATCTCTTGCGGTGCGTTACGACGGATGACAACTCACAGGTCTTTGCCTCAATTTTTTGCCGTCTCCACACACCCTACATGTTTGAAATTTCTCCCTTTGGCAAGTACTACAATTTAGATACGCCAACAAGCAAGTAGAGTTCGTTGCTGAACCCCTCTCAAATCTAGCCACAGAAGTCGGAGATCTAAAAAATTGCGAGAAGTACAAGTACTTGAAGAGGGGAAGGGGTTTCGATAAGTTTCGCAACCAATGAAAAACCCACCCACATCTCTTGTGGTGCGTTACGACGGATGACAATTCATCGGTCTTTGCCCCAATTTTTTGCCGTCTCCACACACCCTACATGTTTGAAATTTCTCCCTTTGGCAAGTACTACAATTTAGATACGCCAACAAGCAAGTAGAGTTCGTTGCTGAACCCCTCTCAAATCTAGCCACAGAAGTCGGAGATCTAAAGGATTGCTGGAAGTACTCGAAGAGGGGAGATGTTTCAATAAATTTCGCAACCAATGAAAAATCTACCGACATCTCTTGTGGTGCGTTACGACGGATGACAATTCATCGGTCTTTGCCTCAATTTTTTGCCGTCTCCACACACCCTACATGTTTGAAATCTCTCCCTTTGGCAAGTACTACAATTTAGATACGCCAACAAGCAAGTAGAGTTCGTTGCTGAACCCCATTGGGCATTTTCTTATGACACTAAAAGAAAAAATCATCCAAGAGTTAGAACAATCTCCCGATACCTTGTTGGAGGAGTTTCTAAATTTTATTCTTTTCGTCAAACAACGCCGCCAATCCGAAGATCGTGATTTACCTATTTGGCAGGTTGCCGCTAACCTAACTCAAGATATTCCAGCAGAAGTTTTAGAACAATTGCCCACTGATGGTGCTGCCGAGCATGATCATTATCTTTATGGCACACCCAAACGAGTATGAGTGCTGTTTTCGCTGATGCCTTCTATTGGATTGCTCTACTGAATCCACAAGACACTTGGCATGAAATTACCATTAACTACTGTCCTGAAAATAGTCTGATCACTACAGATGTCGTGCTTGACGAAATGCTGAACTTTTTTAGTAAACGCGGCAGTTTTATGAGGGGCAAGGCGATCGCCCTGTACGAAAATATTCAGTCCAACTCTCAAATTGAAGTTATTACTACCAGTCCAGAAATCCGCCAAACTGCTGCTGATATCTATAAAAACGTCTCGATAAAGGCTACAGCATGACGGACTGTATATCGATGGTCGTCATGAAACAGCGCAACATCAACGACATCCTCACCAATGACTGTCACTTTACCCAAGAAGGATTTAATATCCTGTTCAAGTAATTAATAGATTTATCAGAAATGGCGATCGCCCCCTAGCTGTAAACGAATCAAAATCTCAGCTATTTAAAGCCGCATCTTCTAGACTAGAAACAATCACAAACTTATTTTGTCTAGAGTCTTTTCATGGTTGCTACCGTCAGTCTGGATGCCATTCTCCATAAACATCGCATCCGCCCCGAAATCCAAGCCTTGCAAACTGAGCTGGTGCAGTGGCGACGGAACTTTCACCAGAAGCCAGAACTCGCGTTTAAAGAAAATCTCACCGCAGAATTTATTGCCCAGAAGCTGACAGAGCTAGGCATTGACCATCAGACAGGTGTTGCCCAAACTGGTATTGTGGCGCTCATTGAAGGTAAGGGTAAAGGCAAAGTTCTGGGGATTCGCGCTGATATGGATGCGCTGCCCATCCAAGAAGAAAATGAGGTGGAGTATCGCTCCCAGCATGACGGCATTATGCACGCCTGCGGCCACGACGGCCATGTGGCGATCGCCCTTGGTGCTGCGAAATATCTCAGTGAACATCGCGACTTTAACGGCACAGTGAAAATCATTTTCCAGCCAGCAGAGGAAAGTCCCGGCGGTGCAAAGCCGATGATCGAGGAAGGTGTCCTAAAAAATCCCGATGTCGATGCCATTATTGGACTACATCTCTGGAATAATTTGCCGCTGGGCACGGTGGGTGTGCGTCCCGGCGCATTGATGGCTGCCGCTGAAACCTTTTATTTACGCGTACAGGGGAAGGGTGGCCATGGGGCATTACCTCACCAAACCATTGATCCCATCGTGGTGGGTTCCCACATTGTGACGGCTCTCCAGACCCTTGTGTCGCGCACCGTTAATCCCATTGATGCTGCCGTTGTGACTGTCGGTGAATTTAAATCTGGTCGTGCCCATAATGTTGTGGCGGATTTTGCCGAACTTAGCGGTACGGTGCGTTATTTCAATCCTGAACTGAGGGAGTTGGGCGATCGCCTGAGTAAAGTAGTGAACGGCATTTGCCAGAGCTACGGCGCAACCTATGAGCTGGATTATATTCGCATGTATCCCCCGACCATTAACGATCCGGCGATCGCGGCCCTAGTGAAAACCATTGCCGAAGAAACCATTGAAACGCCCCTTGGAGTAGTGCCCGAATGCCAAACGATGGGTAGCGAAGATATGGCATTCTTCCTTCAGGAAGTGCCGGGATGTTATTTTTTTCTAGGGTCTGCAAACCCCCATCAAGATCTTGCCTATCCTCACCACCATCCCCGGTTTAACTTTGACGAAACAGCTTTAGGAATGGGGGTTGAAATGTTCGTGCGCTGTGTTGAGAAATTTCTCGCATAATTATGATGCACTAATTTCTTTTGTCTCTGTTTAAATTATTTTATTGTTCAAATTATTTAGGATTTATTGTGAGTGATTCCCCACAGCTAAGAATGCTACTATCCCATAACTTTGATATCCAGTCGGGGATTGTTTCACCGTTAACGAGAGAAGAATTTGTTGAGGTTTTTCAGGAAGGTTTAAAGGATTATCCCGCTTGTCATTGTCGTTTGATTAGTCATCCCCATTGGTCAGTGGAGATTAAGTTTGCAAAGGATAAATTTACCCCCCAAGAAATAGGTGAAGTCTGTGCGAAAGCCATGCTCCAAAAACGTCGGGATAGACAGTCCGGCGATCGCGATCTGCCTACCGTTCTGATTCTTGGTGGCATTAAGCTATCTCCCGCAACCAGTAATCTCCCTGAAACCCTACAACCCGGTGAATGGGGCGTTGATGTGGTGGAAACCCAAACCCGTGATCAATTCCTAGAGGCGATCGCCTGGGATGCAGTGACCGCCCAGAAAGCCCCCGGTAGCATCTTTAAAGTCGAACTAAATTCGTCTGCTAGCACGTAGCTAAAGCCATTAAATTCTAAAGAATTAATAGGGAAAGAAGACCCGGAAAAATGGCAGCCCAGTCACAGGGCGGTATTAGCATAATACTTGCCCAGTCCTTACCCACATTGGTGAGCTGAAGCATTATCCATAGCTCTCCCCTTCGCCACATCCTCCCCGTTGCACAAACAGAATCATTCCATGGCAATTAGGCCACACCGTTAAAGGGTGAATCATTTACAATACGAAAGTTGCTTTGAGCCGTGGATTGTAGCTAGGTTTATGTTGAAAGGGTTTTTCCGTAAAAAATTACTGGTTGGTTGTTGTATTGCGGTTTTAGGTTGTGGCAGTTTTGCGCCCATTGCCCTCGCTGAAACCGCCGCCACTTCTCCTTCGATCCAGCCCTATCTCGATCAAGTTATTGAACGTATTACAGAATTTACCCTCGATAACGGTCTGCAATTTATTGTCCTCGAAGATAACGATGCGCCTGTCGTTTCCTTTGTCACCTATGCAGATGTGGGTGGTGTCGATGAACCGGAGGGGAAAACGGGTGTGGCCCACTTCCTTGAACACCTTGCTTTTAAGGGCAGCACCAACCTTGGCACAACTGACTACGAAGCAGAAAAAGTTTTATTAGATCAATTAGATGTGGTGTTTGCGGATCTGCAGGCGGCTCAGGCGGCAGGCAATGAACAGGCGATCGCCGAACTAGAGGCCAAATTTACAGCACTCCAAGCAGAAGCAAATGAATATGTGGTTCAAAATGCCTTTGGTCAAGTGGTCGAATCAGCTGGTGGTGTGGGCTTAAACGCGGCGACGGCTGCTGATTATACCCAGTATTTCTACAGTTTTCCCAGCAATAAATTAGAACTGTGGATGGCATTGGAATCTGATCGCTTCCTCGATCCTGTCTTCCGCGAATTTTATAAAGAAAAAGATGTCATCCTCGAAGAGCGCCGCCAACGTACCGACAACTCTCCCATTGGTCAGATGGTAGAAGCTTTCCTCGACACCGCTTTTGTGACGCATCCCTACCGCCGTCCTGTCATTGGTTACAACGAAGATATTCGTAACCTGACTCGCCAAGATGTGCGGGATTTCTTTGTGGAGCATTATGCCCCGGATAATCTCACCATTGCCATTGTGGGAGATGTCGATCCTGAGCAAGTGCAAATGATGGCAAAAGCTTATTTTGGTCGTTTTCCCAAGGGCGTTAAATCCGTTGATGCCGTGATGCCGATGGAGCCACCCCAGACTGAAACGCGCGAAGTGACCTTAGAGTTGCCTACACAACCTTGGTATTTAGAGGGTTATCACGCTCCAGCGGTCACAGATCCTGATTTTGTGGTGTATGACATTATTTCGTCGATCTTGAGTGATGGTCGCACATCTCGTTTATATAAATCCTTGGTACAAGAGGAGCAGGTTGCCTTAAATGCTCAGGGTTTTGGTGGCTTCCCCGGCGATAAATATCCTAATCTCATGCTGTTTTATGCCCTCACTGCACCGGGCAAAACGGTCGATGATGTTGCTGTGGTTTTAGGTCGTGAATTGGAAAAGCTGAAAACTGAACTGGTTGACGAAAAAGAACTAGAGCGAGTCAAAACTCAAGCGCGGGCGGGTTTGTTGCGATCGCTAGACTCGAATATGGGAATGGCAAGACTCTTGGTAAGCTATGAGGTCACGACGGGTGATTGGCGTAATTTATTTCAGCGTTTAGACCAAATTGCAGCGGTCACAGCGGAAGATATTCAGCGTGTGGCTCAGGAAACTTTTGTGCCGGAAAATCGCACCATCGGGAAACTACTGCCGGTAGAAGAGTAATGCTGGTCGACTTGCAAAGGAAAATTGAAATAGTTGATCAGGATGACACGGAGAGCGAGAGAAAGGGTGACACAGTGAAAAAGATGAAAAAGGTAGGGCGAATTATTTCTTAGTGCTCAGACTTTGGGACTGCTCAATTCTTATGTCTCTACATCACTGCGTTCGCTTCTCCCCCGTGTCTTCTATATCCCCGATTCCCCGCGTCTTTCTGTAGTTGCCTAAATCTTTCCCCCAGAAATCACGGCGATCGCCCAACGGAAAAACCCAATCCTCCTATAATGTTAAGCGATGTAACATTGCAAAACTTTTAACTGTGGTTAAGCTCGACTCTCCGCCATCACAATCCGCCTCTTCTGCTAGAGCACTAAAACCCAAGTCTGAATTAGCAAATATTTGGTCTGATACCCTCGCTGTTTTTTGGGGCGATTGGCTAAAGCTACGGGTGCGCCTGAAGCAAGTGGCGGCAACGGGTTTAGTTTCGCCGCTGATTTACATTTTGGCCTTTGGCTTGGGTCTGGGCGGTGCCATTGATCGCGCGATTACACCTCCTGCTGGTGATACTTACCTCGAATTCATCTTGCCGGGGATGGTGGCTCTCTCGTCCATGACCATTAGTTTTGGTGGTACAACTTTTTCCATTTGCGGCGATCGCCTCTACAACAAAACCTTTGAAGAATTGCTGCTGTTGCCCGTGCATCCATTGGCGTTACATCTCGGCAAAATGATGGCGGGCATCCTGCGGGGTTTGCTCACTGCGAGTTCGGTAATTGTGGTGGCAATTTTATTTACGGGTAAGGTTTTTAGCTTCTTCAATCCTCTGTTTTTTCTACTCCTGATTCTTAACTGCGCCGTCTTTGCGGGTTTGGGCGTGATTGTTGGTTTACGCGTTCAATCTTTAGAAAGTGTCGGTATTTTAAATAATTTTTTGATTGTGCCTATGTCTTTCCTTGGTGCAACATTTTTTGACCCAGAGACCTTGCCCACGGCCTTTCGCACCGTTGTTTACCTGATTCCTTTGACCTATACAACAACAGGATTGAGGTCTGCTGCGTACTTACCCTTATCCGAATTTCCTTGGCACGCCATTCCCATTTTGGCTGGTGTGGCGATCGCCCTTGCTTTTGTGGGAGCCTATCAGTTTTCCCACCAACGCAACTAAGCCGAATTAACGTAATTAGCAAAAGATGACTTGGCAATCCGTTGACGGAATTTTGCAAAAGGGACATCAAGTGGCATCCGGTTTAGCTGCTGATAGTCCCTACGAAGCTGGAACCATAGAGCTGCAAACGCCCCACTTTAAACGCTTAGGTTTAGACCTCACACCCTATTTTGCCGGGACATTAAATCTATCCATTGCCCCAAAAACGTTTACGCTTTTGCAACCCAGTTATACGTTTCCAAATCTTAAATGGCATCCCAACTTTGACCCAGAGACTTTTTCCTTTTGTCCCTGTCGCATCCTTGTCGGCGATCGCCCCTACGACGGTTTAATTTACTACCCCCATCCCGAAACGAAAATCAACCATTTTCAAGATCCACACATAGTAGAACTTATCGCTCCACCGATCTCTGATATCGAATACGGCGATCGTCTCACCTTGAAGGTAAGACCCCATGAAGTAGCGATAGAATAAGCGCAACCTTGGATTTATCCAGTCTTTAAACCCTTTAGCACTCTCGATATTTTCATGTCCATGTCTTTGCCTCCCTCTCCTAGCGGCGAATATTTTTGTTTGGAAAATCTCGACCTATACGACGATCCAGAATGCACTTCCCTCGGTAGCCAAGCTGCCAAAGGTCGTCGCGTACAAATGCTAAACAAAGAAAACGATCTCGCTGTCAGAGTCATGACCGTGGAAGATGGTTATTGCACTTGGCTAAAAAAAGATCGTCTATCTGCCCTTGAAGTCGCCGCAGATCCCTACGAATTTGTGCCCTACACCCGTGCTGAAATCGAAGCAAAATTAGAAGGTGTCTTAATTTTTACCCAGGCCGCTAGACGGGCGAACAATACTTATCTTTGGGGCGGCACCACAGCACCAGACTATGACTGTTCAGGTTTAATGCAGGCTGCCTTTGCCTCCCAAGGCATTTGGCTACCGCGGAATTCTTACCAACAGGGAGATTTTACAGAGCGAGTGCCCCTAGAAGACCTGTTGCCGGGAGATTTGATTTTTTTTGCAAAGGGTCAGCTCATTGATCATGTCGCCCTGTACCTCGGAGAGGGTTATTATATCCACAGCTCTGGTAAGGACATGGGTCGCAATGGCATTGAGATCGATCGCCTGTGGGAGCCATGGGACACGATTAGCCGTGCTTACCATCAAATTCTTTGGGGATTTGGTCGGGTCATGGAAAGCTATGCTCCACCTTCGTTAGTTTGTCAGCTTGATTAATGCTTAGTACTGCTCCTTTTGTGAATAATTCTGCGTCTTCTGTGACCACTGACACCATTTCCGTTGTGGTGCCGATTTATAACGAGGTGGAAAGTCTACCGCACTTGATAACGGCGATCGCCGACGTGATGCAAGCCAACAACTATATCTATGAAATTGTTTGTGTCGATGACGGTTCGCGAGATGGCTCGACAGCATTACTCCAGAAATTAGCCGAAGAAAGAGACGATCTACGGGCGATTGTACTGCGCCGAAACTACGGACAAACTCCGGCAATGGCCGCCGGCTTTGAGAATGCCGCAGGCGAAGTGGTGATTTCCCTTGATGCTGATTTACAAAATGACCCAGCCGATATTCCGAATTTATTAATCAAAATGGACGAAGGCTATGACCTCGTCAGTGGGTGGCGCAAGGATCGCCAAGACAATAAGTGGACGAGACTGATCCCTTCAAAAATTGCCAATTTGCTCATTGGCCGCGTTACTAAAGTGACCCTCCATGACTATGGCTGTTCGCTAAAAGCCTATCGTTCCGAGTTACTGGCAGATATTAATCTCTATGGTGAATTGCACCGTTTTATTCCGGCCTTAGCGTCGATTGAAGGGGCACGTATTGCAGAGATTCCGGTACGTCACCATGCCCGCCAATTTGGTAATAGTAAATATGGTTTAGATCGGACATTTCGGGTGCTTTTAGATCTGCTTACAGTTTGGTTTATCCGTAAGTTTTTGACCCGCCCAATGCATGCGTTTGGTTATTTAGGATTATTGATGATGTCCCTCGGAACGATGTTAGGTCTTTATCTTTCGTCTCTAAAGGTTTTTCTGGGTCAATCTATCGGCGATCGCCCACTCCTCGTCCTCGTCGCAATTCTATTTCTAGCGGGCTTACAGCTGTTTGGATTTGGTTTATTGGGAGAGCTTTTAATGCGGACTTACCATGAATCCCAAGGTCGCCCAATTTATCGTATTCGCTCTATTTTTGGTACTTCAAAATACTTTAAACAAGACCCGTAAAATCATATTATTCACTAATTATTTGAATGAAGAGTTTCATAAGAATCTTGGGATCTTTTTAGCCGTGGCACTTTTTCGTGCTATCAATAAAATTAATCCCATCGTCTGCTATTGCAAATATTTTCATGGAAGCCCTAGGACTGACCGAAGCAATGTTGTGGGAGGCGGAATATGCGTCTCTAAATTTAAGTTTTAATCTACACCACCGCTTAATAAAATTATTTTCCATTCCCCTACAGTGGCGATCGCCGCGTTTAGTCGCCAATCTGATGAGCATCACGATCGCTTTATTTAGTCCGATTCTTCCGAGTTTTGTCAGTCCCACATTTGTCCCGGCGGCGATCGCCCAGACGAGTAATTGCAATGGCATTTTTCTTGAAAAAGGTGCTAGAGGCGCTGCTGTCACTGCTCTGCAACAAGATCTCAAACTTGGAGGCTATCCTAATATCGGTGTTGACGGTGTATTCGGGAATCAAACCGACGATATTTTAAGACGATTTCAAGCTAGTAGTGGTCTTAGAGCCGATGGGATTTATGGACGAGCTACTTGTAGTGCGCTTACAAATAAAGTGGCCAGACTAAACCCAACAACTCAGAGGGCTCAATTACTTGCGCCGCCGCCACCTCCCACTTTCCGTAACATCAGCGTGGGTTCCCGCAATACGAATGTCGCGTCTAATATTTTTGCCTCTAGCAATACGGGTACAGGTATCTTAAGCGGCAGAAATCTTAGGCTAAATGATCAAGGCTCAGACGTTAGGACACTCCAGAGAGCCTTGCGGCGCATTGGTTATGACGTGCCGGTTAATGGCGTGTTTGATGAGCAGACTAGAGATGCAGTCATCGCTTTTCAGCAATCAAGGAGAATCACTGCTGATGGTATAGTTGGTCCCCAGACAGAAGGACAACTGGAAATTGTCTTAGGTGATGATGCTCGTTCTATTTTTGAAGAGTCATCACGCTACATCGTGGTTGTACCAGCTCGTTCTGAGTCAACTCTTATGATTGTTAGTCGATACGTTGATGGAGCTCGACTGGTTGATTCTCGCCGAGGCCAGTTTGTTGAAGCAGGTCGTTCTGATAACCGGGACGCTGCTGAGAGCCTCAGCTATTACTTACGGTCTTATGGACTTGATGCGAGAGTCTTTGCACCCTAGTCTCCACAATTAAAATTTTGGATAGTGACAAAGGAGTAAGGATTAAAAAGTTTCCTTTTCAAGGGAATTCAGAGGTCGATTGACCGTGAATTACGTAACCGCTTGAAACTCATTCCGCTTCCGAGATCTTCCCCAAGAAAGGATAAAAACTGTCTCTATTTTGTAACTAGAGCCAAGGCTAACGTCGGTTATGGATAAGCATGTAGCCAAAATTCTCTAGAGAAAAGGAGACACGGAGAGAGAAAGACACGGGGAAGCAACGAAAATTTGCATTTTTTGAAAGCCAGGATTGTTTGAATCAAAATATCGCCCTATCTCCCGCTCTCTTATTCACCGCGTCGTATTGTCGAGCACTCTTAAGCAAAACTCAGGTAAGGCTAACAAGATTAGTACATAGACCTTGGGGTTCCAAGGTCGGGGATTTTTCAAAAGGTTTTGTTTACTGCGACAGAATTTCACAAATCCCCGACTTTTTTAGTCCTAAGCTTATTGGCTTTGACTATAAAATCACGGCATTAGGATATCGGAAGCTATTCTGATTCTTCTAAGAACATATTTAGGCGATGGGTGTGTATTAATTGAATATCCTGTTCTGGAGCGACATGGTTCAACATATATACCACATGTTCAGCATGCAGCAACGTGCCATCGTTACGACAACTACCGCGATAACGAATCTGAACTTGGTTGTTATCCAAGGTTTTTTCAAAGCAAATAGAAGTTAGGCGATCGCAGAGATTAATCTGGCGAATCTTACCTTTCTTCGATTTTTTCTCGAATAGAATTTCCGTCGCCTCCTGCACCTGCTGAATCCAACTCTCCCAAGTTTCGGGGGCGATCGCCTCATTAGTTTTTACATTAATTAAATATTCAGCTTCTGTGAGTAACTGAGTTGCCGCTTTAGATTTAACGGGGACTTCTTCCACGGATAAAACGGGGATGTCGTCGGGTAATTGCTCGGTAAGGCGCGCGCGAAAATCGTCTAGATCGAGAATTTCCTTTAGCTCAAAGTCAATAATTTCTCCTTCGCTGGTGGCTCCGAGGGTTAGGGCATTGGCGATAGAAATCCGACCGCTGGGATGGAAACCATTGGTAAAGGCGACGGGGATAGAGGCACGACGCACCACGCGATCAAACAGCCGTACTAAATCAAGGTGACTGACGAGACGCATATCGCCTTTTTTGCCGAACCGCACCCGAAATCGCTGGAGACGCTGTTGATCCCGCTGAAACTCACCGACAAATTCGGGAATTTCTGGGGGTTGATAAACGACATTATGACCAAAATCTGTGCCACAAATACCGCAATGGGAACAGCCATCAAACGCACAGTCAGGAACGGTGGCTGCTTCTAATGCCCGACGCAAATCATCTTTAAGCCACTGCTTATCGATACCTGTATTAATGTGATCCCAAGGCAATGGCGCATCCAGCGGATCAGAATCAGAAGTCTCAAATACATTCCACTCGCCACTTTCAACTTTGCGATATTTCCATGTGAGATCCGATTCGGCGATCGCCTGTTCCCAAGCGCCATAGGCTTTATCGAGATTTTCCCACCAAGCATCCATCCCCGCACCCAGTTCCCACGCCCGACGGACAACTTTAGATAAACGGCGATCGCCCCGCCCGACAAAATCCTCCATCGCCGAGATGCGGTAATCCGTGTAGTTCACCTTAAGACCCTTAATCTTGCGCATTTCCGCTTCGAGCAATTCCCGTTTCCGCTGAAATTCAGAACTAGAAACCGAGTGCCATTGGAACGGCGTGTGGGGTTTCGGCGTGAAATTAGAAATAGTGATATTGAAATTCAGCCGCTTATTACTAAGGTGAGCACATTCCTGCCGCAACCAGCGCAACGTCTCCGCAATACCCAGCACATCCACATCCGTTTCGCCGGGCAAGCCAATCATAAAATAGAGCTTGACCTTATTCCAGCCTTCTTTCACCGCCGTTTGAATACCACGCAAAAGCTCTTCATTCGTTAAACCCTTGTTAATCACATCCCGCATCCGTTGGGTTCCGGCTTCCGGTGCAAAAGTTAGACCCGCCTTCCGCGTACCACCCACCACATTGGCAATATTTTCATCAAAGCGATCAACCCGCTGACTCGGCAAAGACAACGAGACATTTTCATCCTTAAGACGATTGCGAATCTCAATGCCCACCGCAGGCAGCGCCAAATAGTCCGAACAACTCAGGGACAACAGCGAAAACTCGTTATAACCTGTTGCCCGCATGCCTTTTTCAATAGCGTCTACAACCTTTTCCGGCTCCACATCTGTGGCAGGACGCGTTAACATGCCCGGTTGGCAAAAACGACAACCCCGTGTACAACCCCGCCGAATCTCTACTGTCAGGCGATCGTGCACCGTTTCCACAAAAGGCACAAGACCAATGGAATAGGCCGGGATCGGCGTGGCCACCCGTCGCAAAATCCGTTTGGGCACATCGTCACGGATCGGATGAACCGAGCCATCGGCTGCCGCCATTTCATAGAAACGCGGCACATAAACACCGGGAACCTGCGCCAAATCCAATAATGTTTCTTCTTTGCTAAGACCATTAACCTTGGCTTCTTCGAGGATAAAACCCACCTCTGGCAACAGTTCTTCGCCGTCACCTAACACAACAAAATCGAAAAAGTCGGCATAGGGTTCAGGGTTGGAAGTTGCTGTCTGCCCCCCAGCAAAAATAAAGGGATAGTCACCGTTCTCGCGTTCTTGCCATGTGAGGGGAATCTGCGCGAGAGACAACATTTCGAGAATATTCGTTGCCCCCAGCTCATAACTAAGGCTAAATCCTAAGATGTCAAATTCTTGCAGCGATCGCCGGGACTCTAGGGCAAATAAGGGGTAATCCTTTTCCTTTAACTTGTCACAAAGATCCTTTGCCGGAAGATAAGTACGATCACAAAGCTGGCGAGGCTGAGCATTGATCACGTTGTAGAGCAAAATGTGACCAAGATTCGACGAACCAACCTCATAGACCTCAGGATAAGTTAAGACCCAGCGAATCACCGCTTTATCCCAAGGCTTATGCACTGCCCCCAGTTCATTACCCAAATAACGAGCAGGTTTAAAAACATCCGTCGTAATTAACGCTTCGTAATCAGCCGGTTGGGGACGAGAAACAGTAACTACCACAAAAAATATCTCCGCCAAATTAAGGAAACTCACAAGTCCCTAATTATAGCGGAGAGTCCTATGCAGATCAGCGCTTTCGACTTTCTAAACCTTACGCCGCCATCAATTCATAGCGATAGCCCAAAAAGTCAGCTTCATCTCGATAAATCTGAACAAAACGATCAAGCTGAGTGAGCTCTAGTACCATGCGCACTTGAGAATTCACAGAAACTAAACCCAAATCTTTGCCTTGAGACTTTGCTAGACGAGTTGCTTTCACAAGGGCAACAACAGCGGCACTATCCACCAATTCAACTTTTTTCAGGTTGATTAAGATTTTATTAACTTCACTCTCTCTAATTGTCTGCGTTAATAACTGGCTAAACTCAGCAGCGTTAGCCGCAGTCAAAGACGTTTCAGGACAAATAGTTTGTAAGTTTTGGTACGAAGTCATAATGCTCAATTCTCCATGTGGGTTTCCCCTTGCAACTATCTTATCCGAGTATCTAATTACAAATCAGTCTTGAATAAAAACATTAAGTGAAGCTTGAATTATTTTTTCTAAAAGTATTTATGTAATCTTTAAAAAGCGGGCTCTCCGGGATTGACTATGCAGCGTTGGTAGGAAAATGCCAACAAATGAGACA